>CANCGK010000052.1 GCA_947377595.1 bacterium
CATTCCCCAAACCAAAAATGCTCAAAATTTTAGACGTTGCTGTTCTAGGCAATTGTTCTTTTGCTGATGCTATATTTACAAAAATAATCTCTTCATCTTCTTCATGTTCTTTATCTTCCTTTAAACCAGGTAATTGAGAAAATATTTCAGGAAAATCTCTTTCTAAATTATCACTAGCCTTATTCAACAGAGTATCTTCAACTCGAATAGTAGTTACTTTACCCGTTACTGGATGAGTGTACGAAGAAAACATACTGAATTTTTCAGAAGGTTGTTGTTGTTTATTATCACTGCCTATATCACTGCCTATAACACTACCAGTTATGACAAACAACAATACCACAAAAGTACAAATTTGCTTTTTTATCATCATAGAAAAACCTTTATTTTAAAATCACTATATTTACAAATTGAGTATAAAGCATAGCTTGTTAAAAAGTCCATAATTTATACATTACATCTCTTTAAAAAACCTGCGATTACTCTTTAATCTCCGGAAACCAACGGAGTCCAGTGGAAATAATTTTCTCATAAAATACAGCGTTTTACGACAACCGTCGTCATCTGTCATCGCAGCCAAGCGTAGGCTAAATTATGTTTTCTATAGGCTGTCAAAGAAGTCTATTATCGATCAAGTAAAACTTACAGCAAACACTTTATATAATTATTATGTTGTCAGCCAAGATCATGATGGCAATCTTTCAGCACCACTGCATGGATCGATTACCACGTTAGCATAAATAAGATTAAAGATTTACTTGCGTAAAAAAACTATATTATACTAATGCCAGAACTTCATGTTATTGCCGCTGGTTCTTTATTAGATTTTGCAATTGAAAAAGTTGGTATACCAGTTGGCAGAATCGAAGCTTTATATATGCGACCAATGTCATTTATAGAATATCTTGCCGCCACTGACAATCATGTTGCAATTCGATCAATTATGAATCATGCAACCGATACCATTATGCAAGAACCCATGCATACCACTTATATTCAAGAATTGGGTACATATCTTGCTCTTGGTGGCATGCCAGAATCTATTGCAAGTTGGATTGACACAAAAAATCCATTACGTATAGAAAGAATTCATGCAAGCATTCTTGATTCCTACAAAACTAGCAGAAATTGACTATTTAGTCGTTTTACATGGAAAAGTCATTCCTATAGAAGTGAAAGCTGGATTTGGTTCGACTTTGTATAGTTTACATGCTTTTTTAACCCATCACACCAAAAGTCCTTATGGCATTAAATTTTCTGCTCATAATTATTCAATCTATCATCACGAAAACATGTATGATCTACAAAGTTATCCTTTGTATGCCATTGCACAAGTTATGTCAAACAATGATCCAGAAATGAAAGCTGCGATCGAAAATTTAATATCACAATAATTATGGTAATAAAAATTCAAAATTAGCCCATGCAGACCAGCTAGAAATTGCTTGGCTCCCACGGCCAAGATCAACACTACCGCCAATACCATAGGTATAAAAATCTTTAACTTTTTGTAACCGCACAGCAATCATATTGCTCAACCATTGCCCTTGAGCGCCAGAATGTATATCTAATTGACTGGTCACTAATTGTACAGGGTTAAGTACACTATCGGCAATTGGATAAGCTTGATTAATAGTAGCGGTGCTTGCGGTTGTCATGCCTCCTGCTGTAGGTAAATCATATATTCCATAGCCCGATGGAATAGGAGTTACTTGACGAATTCTTTCTGCTTGTTTATAACATAAATTATAACTGAGTTCTAATAAACCTGTGGTAAACTTTTTTTGCAAACGTCCATAAAAATTAATGAGATTTTGACCTGCAAACAAAGCATCTTGCGTTACAAAATTAATGGCAGGAATTCCAATATTAGGTTGTAAATCAAGTGTGGTCATATCATCGAGCAAAAGATATCGAGACCATGCTCTATTTTCTTGCATATCAAATGTACGTGTTTGCCAACTTGCAATCATATGACGAAAATTTCCCCCAACTACCAATGAATAATCATAATCCATGATCCACATCAAGTCAGTTCCAAAACCAAAAGCCCATTGATTTGTACCAACTTGTGGCTCAAATAACCATTGAGCAGTTGTTCCTTGACCTGTTGGAACTTCGATCAGTCCAAAACCTGCAAAGTAAGTCCTACATTTTTCACCTTGCATAGTACCAAATTCATGTGATCGACCAAACATCAATTGAATGTTATCAAAACCAATCAACGTTTGCTCTTGACCAATTTTTCCATATGATAAAGATTTCTGGGTAAATGCATCATAGGCATTATAGATAATTTGATTCGTATTTGAGGCAAGTCCCCCATCACCACCACCAAACTCTACAATCTCTATTTTATTTTTACAATTTATTAAAGAGGTCTTTAAATCTACGAATAGATTGTGCCAATGTTGATAAGTATGAAATAATAATCCATAAATTTGCTGTGATGGATTAAAAGTCACTGTTGAACTATAATTTTGATCTTGATTTGTTGATTGTAAAAACAACCAAGCTGGATTAATATCACCTTTTCCTTGTTGATTTAAAGTAACTGTAGATTTTTGATTAAGTGATAAATTTGCCATAATTCTATCTGGATCAAATGATTGGCTTATCCACGGCTCAAATTCTATGCTTATATTTTCGTGAGCATAATCAATTTGTTTATACAGTAATGGAGATGATGTTATCCCTCTATGATTCATCACAGTTGCTATGCACCCAATGTTATACACATACAAACACAATATAAAGAATATGATTTTTTTTATAAACAACTTCAATCCTTTTTTATCGATTAAAATCTCTTTCTGATGGTTATGACATTTTTTTTCAATATTTTCAATCTAATTATCAGCTCAATCAATAATAAATCTCTTTGAAAACCCTGCGATTGCTCTGCAATCTCCGGGAGCCAAGGGAGTCCGGTGGGACTAATTTACTCATAAAATACAGCATTTTACGGCAGCCACCATCTTCTGTCACTTCAAAAAATCGCAGGCTAAATTATGTTTTCTATGGGTTATGAAAGAAGTTTCATGGATAATATAATTAATTTCATGAAAATAAACCATAGAGCATTTTACAACTATTCAAAAAAATGCGATATTACAAATAGAATCAACACCATTATAGGTATTGCGCTTAGAATATGCGTTTAATTTTACCAAACAAACAAAAAACAAGGTTATTTTTATGATGAAAAAAATTACTTACGGATTGTTATTATGCTCTGGATTGATCCATGGATCAGAATCAAGATATAAAGTAACTCCTGAAGAAATAAAAGCAGATTTTGAAAAGATATATAAACGTCCAGATAACGATACATCCGTTCCATCACGAAAAATAACTCTGGAAGAAATGACTCTAATTCACGCAGCCACTGATAGACATATAGAAAAATGCAAGAAAAGAGATGAAGAAGATTACGCAGCAAGCTGTTTTGCTTCTAAATTATTAAGAACAAAGGCTTTGCTTATACAAAAGATAGAGAAGCATGATCAGATTCAACCTCGTGATGATAAACAACAAAAAAGACTAGACCTACATCTTCAACGATTAACAGCAGCATTAGATGATAATAAATTTATTATAAGCCACCGATTTAACTCTGAAGTGTAATGTTAAATGCCTACATTGACACCAAATATAACCCCTACAGGAAAAAAAGATTGCACTGATTTTTGTGCAATTTCTTAATAATTTTACAGAAAAAAGGCTCTCGACCGAGAGCCTTTTTTATTTTTATAATCGTTGTATAACTTCTTGCACTGCATCAATCATTTGTTGCGATTGATCGCTTGGTAATCTTTTTATCATAACACTTGTAGCAAGATCACACGATGCTCCGTTAGATCTTAAACGACATAAAGATTCTTGTACCATCGTATGTACATACTTTGTTGTTAAAATTAAAGTTGTATAAATATTTTGTAAATATTGTGGATATGCGGCAATGCGATTTTTAAGGCATTTTTCGATGGCAGGGATCATATGTGCTATTCTGATCAATCCACAATAATTAGCTCCATCGACAAGATATAATAATGCAGAATATTTTTGCCAAACAGGCACATCTTGCATTGCACTATCAACAAGAATTAATGCTGCTACTTCATCAGGATATCTACAAGCAAAGAGCTGCATATTCATTGTACCAAAACCATCACCGACTAAAATATACGGCGCTGGCACTTGTGCACGATGCAGCAAAGTATGTAATTCTTCTACTATATTTTCGCACGTTCTTGGTAATGAACTTACATCCGACCATGCATACCCTGCTCGATCATAGGTAATCACTCGAGCATATTTTGCAAGCTCTGGTTGCACCAAGCACCAATCCAGTGTATTTTTTCCCATGTCAGCATCTACAATAACTGCTTGAGAACCAACTTGCGAATCAATCATATGGAGTTTATAGCCCCCAACATCAATCATCCGACCAACAGGCTGAAACGCTAGTTCATCTTTTTGAGTTGCAAGATACTGATATCTTGCTCCAACAGCCATGGCTATGAAAAACATCAGTCCAAAAATTTTTAATATTGTATGAAACTTCATAACACTCCCATCCTTTTTTTATGATAGTTTTTATATTGCCTTAGAATACTGCAATAGATAAAAAGTTCAATCGTTCATTTAAAACGCTTGACCTAACGTTAAATACCACACATACGGTGATTCAAATTCAGGATATTTACGATCTAATTTAAAAGCCAAATCAAATCGAATCGGACCAATAGGAGTATTATAACGAAATCCAAAACCTGCTCCACCAAGCATATTATCTGGCGCATCTTGCATCATGCTATCTTTAACAAGCAAACCAGTATCTGCAAAAATAGCTCCTTGTAGCTCATAATAGATAGGAAAACGAAATTCAAAATTACAATTTACCATGGTTCTACCACCTTGAGGAACATATCGCCATAAGTCATCTGCAGCTGGAGGTAATCCAACATGAGGAGCAGGAATAGGTTTTGTTAATAACCCAAGAGGAGGGCAATAATCACGATCATAGCCACGCACCGTATTTGCTCCACCAAGATAAAAACGATCAATTGGTAAAATTTCATTATATTGTCGATTAAAAATATGCCCAATCCTTGTACGAATTGCACAGACAGTTTTTAATGAACATGGCACATATAATGCATATTCTCCAATGCATTTAAAAAGACTTGTTTGATTTTGTAAATCTGCCATTGCAAGAAAAGAAATCAATGCACTATTACCAGATTTTGGATTAACGATATTATCAACATTTGTCCACATTAATGATGGTTGTGCAAAAAAATAAGCGAATTTTTTTTCAAACAATAATGGATTATAATCAATACTTATGCCAATATCTGCAATATTTGCTTTACTAACACCTTTAAATTCTAAACCTATACTCATTCCTAGATTAATATGCTCATGTTTTTCTTGCAAACCAAATAAAACACCTTGTTGAAATGCATTATAAATAGAAATATCACTTCCAATAAATAATGGCTGTAAATAATGATTATCATACAATTTAATTTGAGATCGAATCGGGCGCTTAAATAACCATGGCATTAAATATTGCATAGAAAAGTTTTCGTAAAATCGAGTAAAATCTGCTTCGATAATCGCACGATCTCCAAATTTAAATGGATTATTGACAATCGCTGTTCCACCAACTTTATAAGAAAAACCTTGCTGCAAAGAAAAATCTTTACCTACTTGCTGACAACCAATCCGAGCACGCATTTCGTACTTATCGGCCTCGATTAGCTTAACGCCAACGGGTATATGACCTTGTTCATCAATTTGCTTGTAAGCATAAACATGCGCTGTATCAAATAATTCTAAACCTCGCAAATTTGCAAGTGATTTTTCTATCTTTTTTTTATCCCAAATTTGCCCTTGTTCAATACATAGTTCTCGTTGTAAAAACTTAAATGGAATACGAGAATTACCAGATACAATAAATTTACCAAAATGCACTTGCTCTTTATCAAGATGAACGGTCCAGATAATATTCATAGCATCAAAAGTCCCAGTCAAATGATAATCAACCAAAACTTTATGGTACCCAGCGTCATGAAAATAATGTAAAAGCCAATTTTTTTGAGTCACAATCCAGCTACGATTAAATGGCAAACTTGTTTTCAAAGAACTTAACTGTAAAAATGGTCCTTGTGATAAAAGTTCTTGATATCCAACAATATCAACTGATTGCAATTTTCGAGAGATCCCTTCATCAAGCGTCAAAATAATTTTATAATTATTGTCATGATAAGCATCTTGATGCAATGGCAATTTTATAAATTCTTCTTTAACAACTTTTATGTCCCAAAAACCTTGTCGTGCATATAATTGTTTTAAATTAAAAATGGCTTGGGTAAATACATCACGATCAAAAGGTTTATCTTGAATCTGCTTGCAACATTCTGTGACAATTTGTTGTGTTGGAATATTAAAGTTATCTTTAATTTCTATAGATTTGATTATAGCTCTACGCCCTTCATCAATTATGCAAAAAGTTTTATTTGGCTCTTCTTTTATAGAAACCTGAACATCCCAAAATCCTTTATTTTTATATAACGATTCGATTTCGTCAGATAAAATAGCTCCTGGAAAATGCCAAGAGGAAGATCCATACATTAAAATATTTTCTAAAAAATGATCT
>CANCGK010000053.1 GCA_947377595.1 bacterium
GCACATTCATCAAGTTATGTTTCTCAAAGAACAGAACGTAATGCGCAAACAGTATATTCTGGATTATTACAATCGGTTCAATCGGCTCAAGATGTTGTCAAAACTATGATGGAACAGTCTGTGCGTAAAAATACTGCAGATGTGACTCAAATGTATATTCAAGGGCAGGTCACAGGCAAAATTGTCGAAAGTCTTGCGCATGTATCATCGTTAATTGGCAATCAGTTGATTCAAGCTGGTACATCGATTGGCAAGGCAATACCGCCACATCTTCTTGATAGTACATTTACTACCGTTACCAATGCTGGTAAGGTGACTCTTGTCGTTGATCAAACTGGTGAAAATATTGGTGCTGCAATTGCATCTATTGGGCAAAAATTATCTGATCCTCGATTTGAAAAAGCTGCAAAAATAACAGGCCAAGCAGCTGGTGCACGAAGAGGTAATCAGTGGCAAGGTGGTGATACAGAAAAATCTAGTAAGCCTCAATCAGGATCTTCCTGCTCGTACACGTATGAACATGGCAAGTATAAAGATTCAGCAAAGCATCATCCTAACAGTCCCAAAGGTGTAAGTAAACCTCCTTTAGATGGTCAAGCAGCATTAGATAGATCATTTGCTGTTAAAGGTTCTACGCAAAGAGTTACAACAGAAAATGGTAAAATTGTTATTTTGAAGTACGAAGGCAATGGAAGTAATGTATATCATGGTTATTTAGTTGAGAGTTTTCATTCGATACAAGAAGGTGATGTGCGAAAAGTATTGTTAGATAATAAATTAGTCAAAAATGCTAAAACAGGAAAGATTTTATAAATGGAACAAAATAATTTAAATATGCAATTTGTTAAACGAGACTGGTTGAAATTTATTATAAATGCGAATCAAAAAATAGTAATTGAATTTGCTACAGATGATGTTATTCATTGTTGTTACTGGGCTAAAATATATTTTGTATATTATAATCACAAAATATTATTAACAAAGTATGATCTTGTCGATAATATTAGACAATTTATAAAAGTTTTAGATCTGACTTTACAGCATGCATTAATTTTAGATGCTAAATTTTATCAAGATATTGGATTTTTATGGAATTTTATCTGCAGAAAACCATATAGTCGTGACCAATATAGTGATCAAGCTTTTCTTGAGCGAGATCAATTTAATTCATATCTAGTTTTTAGTAGTTCTGATTTTGCTACATGGTTGTATAATGATCACAAAGGTAATATTATATTACAAATTACTCCGATGTTTCCTATTGGCAATCCTCGAAATAAAATACCAAAATATAATACTTTTTTGCATTGGATGAAGACCTCTTATACTTCGAAGGTAACTTGTATTATTTCACAAGATACAGCTAGACGCTGGTTTGAACAACTCAAAAAAATTAACGATGTTGCTCAACATAATATTAATGAAATGTTTAAAGATGTTGATTAATCAAGATGATATGAATAAAAAATAAAAATATGAAAGTAAGGATCTGTATGAATGTTGTATTGCAGAAAAATATGATGATCTGCTTGTTGTTTGCGATGTTCTCTGTTGATCTACACGGGCAAAGATATCATGATGAATTACGGTATTTGCAGCCTTATCAACAATCAGCTTCTATCGATACAACAGGTAACTTGCCAGACTTTTCTATGGGATTGATTATTGGAGTGTTTGGCGTTTTGGCGGTGCAAGAATATTATAAATGGCTTGGCAGGCAAGATCAGGATCAAAAATTTGAATCTAAAAAAGTAAAGCATCCTGTTTATTTGGATTATGATCAACGATTAGTCTATTTGCAAAAAGCTTGGTATGGTTATGATACAACAGCTCTTGATTTTGATGATATTACATCCGTTACAGCAGGTTTTACGAAGTATCAACTTGAGCGTTTAGTCAAATCGGTTAGCAAGTTGGCAACGGAATATCGATTGAGCTTTTTAGAAGAAAAGAATCGGTCGCCTGAACTAGTTGTTCGTTATCCTATCACCATGAGCATAGTTCGTTTAGCGCTTGATGAAATTCATGGTGGTTCTATTGAATATTATGATCTTGACTACGAAAATAAAATGTATACAGCATTGCACGAAGCTGGCCATGCATTAGTAATTATCGAACATAAAAATTATGGTTTAAATTTTGTATCAACTATTTGCCGAGAAAAATCTGCAGGCAGAAATATTTATAGCATATTGGTTGAACAAGATCATAAAACGTTGCAAGATTGGCAGCACGAAATTATCGTTGCTTTGTCTGGTGGGCTTGCAGAACAGATGTTTGGGTTTGATAAAGCCTGGTATAAAAAGCAAAATTGGGTCTACAAAGATTATGCACCTCGCGGCCAAATGAGCAAAGGATTACGTGATATTTTATCTCGATCAAGTGTTAGCTACGATATTTTTATAGCGCGTGATATTGCAGGCTTTATGATTACCAATAAGTTGATTGAACCAACTCATTTTGATCAGCATGGTAAAGTTGATATGGAAGTAGAGATTGAACTGATTTTAGAGGAGTGTTATCAACAAGCGGTTGCTTTGCTTGCTACTCGTAAAGCAGATCTACAAAAAATTGCATCATTGTTATTGACCAAAGATATTATCTGTGCGCAAGAAATTAAAGCCTTATTTGTGTAGAATGTATATTTTACATCTATGTAATCAGCTATGTAATTTGATTTTTATAAAAAACTTCGGAGTATAAAAGCCGAGGTTTTTTTGTGTCAGTACATTGAGTAATTCATGCAATTTTGTACAGGAATACTCGATCCTTTTAATGGCATTTTGTGATAAAATATTGCTATTTTTTTGATTTATCGGCATTTTATCAGCATAGAATATAATGAGTCATGCTGATAAAGGGCTGATAACGTGCTGATAAAATTTCAACCAACTTACACGATAACTAAAAATATTGCCTATAATTTAATGAAAATTCAGGCAGCAAAAGAACAAATTTTACATTTACCGCTTACTCCAGGAGTTTTACAATCATTGCGAGAAACTGCGCGATTGTATACCACTCATTATTCAACCATGATCGAAGGTAATACATTAAACCCGGGGCAAATTGAAGCAGTTTTGCATGGAAAAATTCATTTTGTCGGTCATACTCGTGATGAAAATGAAGTTAAAAATTATTATGCAGCTTTGCGACAAGTTGAATTATGGGCTCTTGAAGGAATTACAATTACGCAAGAACATATTCAAAAATTGCATGGGCTTGTCATGATGCAGGGACGTAAAAAAAATGTAGCAAGTCCTTATCGTGATGGACAAAATGTTATTCGTGATGGCATGAGTAAAGCTATCGTGTATATGCCGCCACAAGCAGATGATGTACCAGGATTGATGAAAGGCTTAGTGCAATGGTTGCAAGAACAACATGATACGCCATGTCCTATAATTGCAGCAATTGTGCATTATCAATTTGCAACGATTCATCCGTATTACGATGGCAATGGAAGAACAGCTCGTTTGTTGACGACGTTGATTTTACATCTGAAAGGGTATGATCTTAAAGGTTTATATTCTCTTGAAGAATATTATGCTCAAAATTTACCAGGATATTATCAAGCCATTACTGTCGGGCCATCTCATAATTATTATCTTGGGAGAGCAGAATCAGATATTACACAATGGATAGAATATTTTATTGCAGGTATGGTTGCTTCATTTGATAATGTTTGTAAACGTATGCAGCAAGAACAGGATAAACCAGATTATAGTGCAATTTTACGAACATTAGATCCTCGTCAACGTCAAACCTTAGAATTATTCTCTCAAAAATCGATTATTACTAGTCGCGATATAGCTCAATTATTTGGTTATCAATCACGAACTGCAACAAAAATTTGCGCTGATTTTGTAGCGCAAGGGTTTTTAGAAGTTGTTGATCCGTCAAATAAAGGCAGGTCGTACCGATTGGCAGAAAAGTATTCGATCGTTTTTTTTGCAAAGTCTTGATTTAAAAATTTTATTATTTTAGTGTCTATCTTATTGTTCTGGAAAAAATTAAAACAGACTGACCTGATTACGCTAGAAAGCGAAAAGGGCTAACAAAAAAGGATGAGTATGAACTATAAGATGATAAAATTTTTTATGATGGCCATGATGCTATCTGTAACCTCATCTATGATGCAGGGTGCGGCGGCAGTAGAATTAACAGGTAAAGCATTAGAAGACACTGCAATGCAATTTGCTGGTCAATTTGAAAAACAATTTGCAAAGTTAGGGATTAAAAGTGCAAAAGATTTATCTCAAGCTTTTTTGAGTAAGATTGAAAAAGAGGGGATAGGGTTAACAGATGATGTAGCTGTAAAAGCTCAAATGGAATCTGTCGTAGCTGGTATGGAAAAAACTGCTACTGCATTGGAACACATAGGTATTGATGTTTCAAAAGTTGGAAGTACAGGATTGATGAATGTAGATGTTAAATTGATAGATGACACGGCAGAAGCATTAACTAAAGGAACAGAGAAGGTAGATGATGCAATAAATAAATTTACAGAAGCTGGGATGAATCAAGCTGAGGCAAAAATACTTGTATCAAACATGGTTGATGCGCAAGCTGCATTAGCAGGTAAATCCAGTTCAGGAGTTTTATCTCAAACAGGCAAAGCTATCTCAAAATCTATGGGAAAATCTGAATCTGCTTTTTCTTTTACTCAAAATGCAGCAAGAAAACAATTGCTATCTACTATCGATAGTTCAACTGCAACTCTATCGGAAAAGGCTGCAGCAACTCATGCATTACATGAAATGGAATGGGCTGCGGCAGGGCCAATTGGTAAAAGTATGAGACTTTTGGGTAGTGCTGGGCAGCATGCTATGGGGCCATTGTTTATGGCTGGTGGAACGATTACCGCAGCAGTCTTATTTATGATTCCGTCGATTTTTCAATCAGCTTTCTTAGCGCAACAAGCGCAAAATGCTTTATTGCAAACTTATTTACCTGCAACACAATTTGGTAATATTGTTATGCAATTACCAGATTCTGTCATTAATATGACAAATCCAGCACAATCACAATTTATTTATTATGGTATTCCGGTGACAGCTCCAGGTCAAAATTTATCTGCTGCAGCAAAAGCGATGTATCCAGGAGTAACTGGTCCTACAGCAAAAAATCCTGTATCTGCACAAGTTAATAATAGTTATGCACAGGCATTTTCTGTTGGGTCTACCAAAAAGCTTGCAATTCCGCGTTATAATCTTGATGCAACGGCATTGTCAACATTGCCAATATTTGCATCGTATACAAGTCAAAGTTGGTCATCATGGGCAGCAAATGGTATTTCTGATGCTGCGTTTCCTCAAACAATGATTAATTTAAATACTGGTTATATTTTTTATGCTGATGGAACATCTCAAGGCACTGCTCCTGCAGGATTGGTTGGTGCAGCAGGTTCTGGACAAACAGTACAATCATTTTTAGCGACAAAGCAAGGTCAATTAAAAAACGCAAATGCACAAGCAAGTTATACTCAATATGTTGATGCGTATGGTACTTCAAAGGCAAATGCTGTAGCATCACCACTTATTAATCAATTTAATTGTTCATGTCTAGAATCAAATTCTGGGGTTTTATCTGCTGATACGGTTCAAAAATGTTCAGGATCAAAATCTTCGACTTGTTTATTGACCAAAGCATTACAGCAAATTGCAGCAGGACTATTTATTAATGCGCAGGGTACTGCATTGACTGCAAGCCAAGATATGGCAACCGAATTAGCAAATGGTGCTTTAGGTCAAGTGATTCCAATTCAAGGGTTAGATAAAAACTTTGATGCAATTTTACAACTATTCCCAGGATCACAGCAACAAGCGTTAGCAAATTCAGGAGCACTGACTATTAATATTTCTGCAAATTTATCTTCAACAGGTTCAGCAGCAATTCAAGGTGCGCCTGCAGATAATTATGCTGCAAAAGGTGTGTATGTCTACCAATGTCAAAACACACCGTTAGCAAAAATGTTACGTAGCCAATCTGGAGGTGCAGCAGCTCAAAATCAGATTACTGATTATATTGTCTTTTTAGATCAAAATTTAAATCAAGTTCCTTTGATGACGCCAATGCAAGATCCTGCAAACTTTAATTTTATTACCATGGGATTAAATCCTGCAATTACATATTTTTCAACGATTATTGGCAACGTTGATGCATCTGGTAATTTTAGTTTCTTGCCACAATTAAATATTCAATCACCTGCAGCGCTTGTTGCAAAAGGGTTACCTGCAAGCTTTGCTCCATTGTATGGATTGCAAGCTGTTAATGGTTCATTTGCAGTCAACTATAATCAAAATTTAGCATCAACAATTGGCACGATTGTACAATCATTAAATAGCAATCCAAAGTTAGGACAACAATTTAAGACCATGCAAGCTGCTATGATTGGCTTATTAGGTTCTGGTCCTTTTGGCAAATATCAATTAAGCCCATTGCAAGCAGCTTTACAACCTACTATTGCTGGTGTTAAATTAGCGATGTATACAGGATTTAATGGATACCC
>CANCGK010000054.1 GCA_947377595.1 bacterium
CATTCGTTAAATCTAAAAATCCAGGAACAGTGCCTTCTTGATTATAATTGGTATCTAAAATACCAGCAGTTTGAACAATATTACCTCCAAGATAATTTGCAACCACTCCTCCAGCATCATTATTACCTGTAACAATAAAAGAACTATCAATTTGCACTGATAAACTAGTCGCCTGGCTACCCGAAATATCAACCGTATAACCCTGTGTACCAAAAGTTATATCGAATTCTTGTGCTGATGATACCAAACGTGCTATCAAAAAATTATTAGTTGCACTTTCAACAACCGTTCCACTAATAACAATTTGATCATTTTCTTGTATAGTTAGATTCTTACACGATGCTGACGAGCCACCACATACACTGGTAAAAGATACGGGACTATTTGTCGCATCTGCATCAAATAAATCGATAACTATGCCATCAGTGACCGATGTTCCACATGTAACAACATGATAATCATTGGCAACAGATTGCAGTGCAACATCTGATAAAATTATATCTGAAGTTACAACATAACCATTGGAACCAAAAGTTGTATCTAATAAACCATTTGCTGTAAACCTGCAAACAATACCGTCAGCTGAACCATAAGATCCTGCTACAAGAATATTACCATTATGATCTAAATAAGCTCCAGATGCTGAAAGATCAAAGCCAGTAAGTGAAAATAAAGCTATTCCAGCTTGCGTCAAAGCTGATCCGCTTCCGCTCGTGACCGCACCAGAATTATAACTTGTTTGCAAAACTCCATCGCTATTATATTTTGCAATAAAAATAGATGTTCCAACCTCTGTTTGCGCTGAAGTCCCAACAACATAGATAGTATCTGATTGATCAACTAAAACTTGGTATGCTACATCACTTGATCCAGCCGTCACATTATTTGCTATAGAAACTGGCGTATCACTACCATCAGAATTTACTTGAGTCATAAAATATTGATTATTTACATATCCTACAACGGCAATATTATTATTGGACAACATTGCTGCATCTTTACCCGATGCATTTGACCCAAAAAATAAAATGCGATTGCCCAATCCATTAAAACTTTCATCTGCTGATCCATCAGAATTTAACCGAAAAACAATAGCATAATCTATACCATTAATTTGCCCAACTCCAATAATTTTTCCATCTGCTTGTATAGTTGATCCGTACACAATAAAGCCTGATTCGTTTGCATAGCCTTGAGCAGGTGATCCATCACCAAAGCCAGTTCCACCATGAGCAACGGTATTTAATTGCCCAATTTGATACGATCCAACAAGATTCAAACTCGTCAAAAATAAACTTGCGAGCAACAAAATTTTATTCATCCAAACTCCTTTTTTAATGTTGGTTCAATTTTGCTTGCAAGCTTATATCGATTCTCAAAGAAATAAAGTTTTTTTTGATGATAGAAAAAACGCTTTAAAAAAAATGACCTGACCAAAACACTGCATACAAGCAATGAATCAAATCAGGTAACATTTTTGTTATAAATTTTAAAATGAATGCTTTATTTTAATACGTAATCAAAGCTTTGATCGAAGTAAGATCGTATTAAATTTGCAATTTCATCATAACCAAATTGGTCGGCAATATCAATTGCTGTTATATTCAAACTAGATTCATCTGGTAAAACTATCTTTGCACCAGCATTGAGCAACAATCGGACTATACGAATATCACCCGATAATACTGCATATTTTAAAGCTGAACAATCTTGCGGATATGCAACATCAACATCTGCACCTTGTTGTAAGGCATCTTGAACTCCTTGATAATCTTGACGTTGAATAGATTTTAATAAATGCAAAGAAGCTTTTTTTGTAAACAATTTGTCTTGCACAAAGATATCTGATAAAGAAATTGTATCTAAATTATAATCTGCTGAAGGGATAATATACCAATTAAGTAGTATGAATACACTTGCTAGAATTGTATATTTTTTCTTCATGCTCCTATACCTTTTTATTATTGAAAAACTAAGCTTGTTCATAATTTTATAATTTTACGATACTGCAAAATTCAATGTAAATGCAAGAGTTTTACGTCAAATAAAGCTTGTATACATCTTTAATCAATTTCTTCTAATTCAGGTTGAGCATACAAAAATTCTTGTTGATGAAATTTAAAAAATTCAGAACAATATGTATCAAGCAACATCGATCTATTATGAGATGCAATTTCAGGTTCTTGCTTCATTTGTTCAAATAAGACAGACAATTCATATTTATATTGAGCATAAGCTTGAGGATCTGCAACATGAATCGATACTACTTTATAATCTGTACCATTTTCACCAGGCAAACCAGGCATTGCAAGATAATAATAATAATTTTCATCATGAGCTATTGAAGAGCGTATATTTGTTTTTGCTTTTTGATATAACTTTTCGAGCATAACTGAAGGTTTACACTCCCGAACTCCAGGAATATAATCTACTTTCGCAGCCCCAAAAGTTGCAAAATAAGTCAAAGAATCTATTTTATCTTTTTTAATCGATACTGCAAGCAACTCTCCATGTTGACTCGATTGTTTATGAAGCTTTTCTAATTGTTCAAACTTATCCTGATATTTTTTATATGATTTTTGCATATCAAACTGCTCAAAAATATCTGTTACTTTATGCCCAGTAAAAGCGCTATTATAATTATGCCTAACATAGGACGGACTATGCAAAGGCTTGCTTTTTCTATTATCAAACATAGTAGCATTTAAACAGATACCATCAGATGAGCATCCTGCACCTTGCTCTAAAATCTGTTGTCTTGTCGTAAAAGAATTTTCATGCCGCAGATATTTAGATTGTCGGCCTGTTTCATTACTTCCTTGTAATAATTCGACAACTGGTTGCATATGATCATCACCAGCTTTAAGAGCTCTGATCAAATTATAGATATCTTGAGTAAAATTAAATCGCCAGCTGCGCCCATGCACAAAAGTATGATACCCTTCCTTTGCTTGTTCTTTTTCAACCTCTATAATTTTATCATACAAATTATTGTTCCATAAAAATTGCTCCGTCGTATTATATTCTTCAACAGAAGTTGCATCATGAAACGTTGGTGCAATATATGGATCTGCACGTAAAAGAAATTGTGCCGTAAGAGAAGCATGACGCATTTCAAAAAATCTTGGTGTATCAAACAGTTGCCGTGGTAAATATTTTTTAATTTGGGATAAACTCAATGCACTAGAAACAACCTCTTCCATTTGCTAATCAGTTAAATAATAAGCATAAGCCTCCTGATTTTCATTCCATATTGCAGTATCATATAAAGCTTGCAACATATTTTTTTGCGTCTGTGTAATATCCTGAGCCGACAACATAATTTTTCTTTGATGCTTCATTTCATTTTTAAACCATTCTGGGTATAATAGCTTTGCGCCAATATAATCACCTTTATGTATCAAAGATATACCTGTTTTTATTTTTACATCTTGAGAAATTCCTGCTTGTATAAATTCATGTATGTATGATAATTGCACCATATTATTTGTATAAATAACATATGTATAATCTATGTAACGTTCAAATACCTCACTTACTGTATCAATATTATTGGTATAAAATTTTAATATATCTGACAAATCTTGTAATTTACAAAATCTTATTGCATTTTCAAGTAACTTTAATTTATCACGCTCCTTGACTAAATTATCTTGTAATAAAGCTTTTACTATACCTGCATGACCATCAAAAAATAAAAAGTACCAATCTGGACCATGAATATCATCTTCCAGATTATAGTATCTTTTAAATTTTGGACTCATCGTCTGCAAAACATCTTGCAACGCTCGAGAAGAAAAATCACGTTTTTGTAATAATTGCATTACTTTATTGTTCTGTTGATTGGAAAAAGACTGTCCATAAATTGCTCTTGCTGGGCCTTTGATTGCAATAGTAGACTTACTCAACTGATAAGGATATGATCCTACCGATTTTTGCGATGAATGAACATCGACATGTATATCAGGAACAGTTTTTGTTTTTGAAATGACTTTCTGATTAATAATTGCACTTTCTTCTGGTTGCAAGGATGGAATTTTTGGAAGACTCACCACTGGTGTATTTGTAGATAATGGTGTTACAGGTGGTACCAATTGATCTTGTGAAAAAACAGTATTATTAAATACACCTTGCTGTATGGCACCAAGAGATTGAGAACCGACACGATTCAACCCATTAAGTTTACGCATACCTGTCATCATCGGTTGTATGACATTTGCAGATACTAAAATAATACAATAAAAAACTCGTAATTTGTTCATGCCTGCCTACCTTTTTGTATTTTGTATAAAATGAGCTACTTAATCATTGTATAATTTTACGATACCGCAAAATTCAATTTGAATACAAGCATTTTTATAAAAAACATACACAGTACGGCAAAACCAATATTTTTTTATTTTCCTAAATATATACAAATTACTTCATCATGGATTTTAAAAGGCATCATTTTAAAACATAAGACAAGGATTGATATGCTAAAATTCCTCGTTTAATATCTTGCGACTGAGCAACTGTCGCTGCAGTTCTTTTAAAAGTACCTCGCACCGTCATAATCGTTTCGACAGCATCTTTATCAGCACCATAATGTAATAACATTTCCGCTATACTACCTTGAAATAAACCTGTCTCAATATTTGCTGCAGCTTGCAAAGGTGTTTGATGATACGTTGTATGAGCAATATTTGGATCTGCTCCAGTAGATAATAATAACGCGACCGTAGGTTTGTGTTTTTGAATAACTGCTTGAAACAAAGGAGTTTTGCCTGTATGGTCAACCTTGTTAATATCTAATTGTGTATATTGAGTAAGTAGTCTTGGTATATCATCATAATGACGCTGATCTAATGCTTGAAATAAAAATTGTTCTGGGTATGATCCTGACGTCATCGCTTGCACATCTAAACTTAGAAAATTAAAAAAATATACTATGATCAACAATTGTTGCCTTACCATGATGCATACCTTTTCGTTATTTTTTAATCATAATTTGATGATAGAATTACTTGAATCAACACTCTGAACAGTTTTTAAAAATTTATTAAAAAAATGACCACCAAACATAACTAAAACTTTATCTCGCCATAATTTATTTTATAAAAATTTACGTCTTCGCATACTATTCCTTGATCAAATTATACACCACAAGTAATTATGCTTGAATATTTTTGCGATCTTCTACTGCTTCATTTAAACGCAACAAACGATAAGAAACTAAAAACAACCAAGATAGCCAAGTTATAATTACAACAAAGACTAGGGTATGTTTCATAATATTTTGATATACTAATGATTTAGAATCAGAAAAAATATCTAATACATGCGTTCCATATTCCCATATTCTCAACAATATCATCATGAATTGCACCCATAAAGAAATACTTATAATACCTGTACCCAAATTAAGGTACCCAAAAATGCATGAAAAAAAATATATATAAGATAAAGAAAACAACAATATTCTTACAGAAGCTATAACATCAAGCATCATCAGATTGCATATTGCATGTGGAATTCCTATGCATGCAATCATAACTAATAAACTCAAAGTCCATGAATATATCCAATTGTTTCGTATAGCAAGCGCAGCTTCTTTTGAATAACAATCATTTTGCAAATATTTTTCATAATAATCAGGTTGATTATCCCATTGTTTCAACTTAATACAGAAGAAATAAAGCAATAATCCAATAAATGGTAAAAACACAATAATACAAAACCACTTTCCTCTTTTTTCAAATTTTCTATTGAAACAATCTATCAACATCCATATATAAAATGGAAAGAAAAGAAAAAATATAAGAAAATAATAGTAACTCCACTCTAATTTTGTATGAAAATTAGTATCAACAATAAGCCACGTGTCTTCATCTTTTTTTTCAAAAACAAAATAATTAGAAAATCCCTGATTTGAAAATGTTCCATAAGCATTAACTTCATTGGATGTATAACATCCCTTAATTTTTATGGCTTGATTAGACAAAATTTCAATACTTCCATCCTCTATAGGATATGGATAAAATAAATATTCTATATTTTTTGCTTGCATCATATGAACTATATCATTTTTCAATTTTTTTTGATCACGAGCAATAGAGGATAAAATCAAAAAATCTTTTTTATCATTGAAAGCATTAATAAATAAATTTAAGGTATCAACGCACTTTTCAATATTAATTGAATCCTCGTAAGCAAAATTAGATCGAAC
>CANCGK010000055.1 GCA_947377595.1 bacterium
GAATAAAGGTATAAATTCGCAAGGTCAAAGAATTATTTCAGAACAAAATTTACTCAAGCGTCGTATTCCTCAAATAAAAATATCCGAAGGTAAAAATTATGGTTTAGGATTTGTCATCGAAACTTCTTGTGGAATTACTATGATTTATCATGGGGGCTCTGTTAATGGTTTTGGATCATATTTATTCTTTTTACCTGAGTATGATATTGGTTGTATTATACTAACAAATATGACCGGATATTTTTCGACTTTATTTATGCAATCTGTTACTCGCAAATTGATGGAGATTTTGTTTGATGGAAAATCACAAGCTGAAAGTATGTTTAATTTTGGGCTTGAAAAAGAAAAAATTGAATATGAAAAAATGATCCAAGAAGTTGATTTTAATCCTTCAGCTTCATGGATATCTCAATTAATTGGTAGTTACTCAAATGCTCAACGAGGGCTTTTGATAATTCGTCCAACTAAAAATGGCATTGAGTTGGATGCACGCTTATGGAAAGCAGATCTTGTAGCTGTAAAAAAGTCTGATGGTTCATTAAAATTAATGGTAGCCAATGGACCTTGTGTCGGAATTTCTGTGACTCCACAAGAAAATAATGGGCAGATGGAATTGGTGATTGATGAAGGTCAACAAAAACAAGTGTTTAAACGAGTGAAATAATAAATTGTATGAGTAAGTACAAATAAATTTAGGATTATGATGAAAAATAAATTAATGATATTATTATTACTATGAAGTCAGCAATATTTTATCGAAGATATTGCGTCCTATCATATTCATGCGGGTGATTATACCAGAAAGGAAAAACCAAAAGGTGGACACTCCAATTATAATGGTAACAAGCTTGATTGCTTTAACCTAGAAATAATTAAACATGGGCCTTTTGGTGCTAAAGATGTTCTTTTTTATAACGCGCGCAATGCTAATTTAACAAAACCTTCTTCTATTTATCCAGAAATCTGGTCTGAGTTTGTCTGTGATCTTAAAGCGATTGAAGTCATGTTGAGTGACAATACAGTAATTGAAATAGATTTAGATAGAGGGATCATCAATTTTGAAGGATGTACTTCTGAAGGCCTTAATATTCGAATAGGTTATGATATTAAAACTAAAAGAATAAAAACTCACTATCCTAAATTTGATTAATAGAAGGAATCTTTGTGAAAAATTATATATTCTTGCGGCGTTCTCGATTTAATTCTTATCATCATATTAGTGATTATGTACCATCATCTAATTTAAGATTTTTAAGAGGATATTTTGAAATAGATTATAAATATCATTATGAAGAATATGTATTTAATAATATTGTTAGCTCTTTTAATGAATATTTTATTTATAATGATCAACAAAATAAAATGTTATATATTGGTCGAGCTGATTGGGAGTTAGATGAAGAAGAGATGTGTCCATCAGATGAAGAATTTCCTAATTATGTAAATGATACCAATAGTTGTAAATTGAGTGTTGATAATTATCTTGAATTTAGAACAAAATGGGTAGAATTAAAAAAAGCATTGCCTGCTTTTGCAATTATCTATCGAGATGATAATGATTGGGTTGATTGCAAAGGTTTTGATACTAAAGAAGAGATGGAGTTGTTTGTAAAAAATTATCAGCCTCAAGTAATGCATTAAAAGAGACTGCATGGAGCAAAAATTAACAAAATTACAAAGTTTTAATGTAATGTCAGATTTTTTGGCTAGTTTTTAAAAATAATATATTGATGGAATGTAAAGCTTTATACATTGGGTAATATTCATGGCTAATAAAAATAATGTTTACAACAATACTGTGAACAAAATTTAACTTTTTCAATATTTAACATTGCCGAAGCCTAACATATTTTGATAATCGGGGTGAGATTTAATTGTATCTCTTGATAAATCAAACATTGCAATAAATCGATTTAGTACGATTTCTACGTAATACTGACGGTGCCAATTCATGATGGAAAAAGGTCGATTGATTTTTTGTTCCTGTTGCAATTGAGTATCTTGTAATCGAATGATGTTTGTCGCTAACAAGCTTGCATTAAAATGAAAATCTAACCTTTTTGGTTCTGTGCTCTGACAATCAGCTAATCCAGCGAATCCTTTTGCATCACGAAAAATGAATTCGATTTGAAAACGAGCTACATAAAATTGATAAATTTTTAAAACTTCAAGTTCTGTATCGGTAGAAAATAATAACGCTTGCCCATATTTATCTTTATCAATTTTTTTTACTAAAACTGCTTTGACATTGCGTTTTAAAGCAACGCTATACAAAATCAAATTTCGTAGTTCAATATTTTCTTTTTCTATTTTTATCACTTCTGATGTTTCAAAATCATCAACACTAAATTGTCTTTCATCATACTTTTTTGGTCGCCCACGACGCTTAGCTTTGTTCATATTCAAATAACGAAAGCGCGCATCTTTTCTAAATTTACTGATTACATGTAAACCTAATTCTGTTATTCCTTCAATATATTTTATTTTAGCGAAAAATGCGTCTGCAACCATGCATTGAATACCTAATGCCTGAAGTTGTAAAATAACATTTTTTACATGTTCGATGCAAAAATCAATTTTTGTAAGAACTTTTTCAGCTATGCTTTTTATAATTGTTTGCCTTGATGAAAGTGTAAAACCTTCCTTTTTTTCTCCATTAATTTTAACTATTGCGACAACATTTAGCTCTAATCCTTTTTCTGCTTTAGATGATGATCCGTTCCAAAAAAAATTTAAACCATATGTTTTTTTGCCTGATTTTGGAATGAAAGTATCATCCTGAGCAGCTATACAGGTTTCATTTTTATTTTTAAAGTTTAAAATCAGTTGTAAATTTAATTTTACAAAATCAAATGTTTTTGCCATTTGCCGTGAAAAAGTATGTTCTTCTATTCCCATAAATCGGGCCATATTACGAAAGGTTCTTTTTCCTGTAACTCCAACAAGTCCTTGTACCAGTGTTAAAATAAATTTTTTTTGTGCTTTGTGAATTCCATTGATTTTATTTAATGCTTGTTCTAAAATTTTCATTGACCACTTTCCTTTTAAGACCTTTTTGTAGTAAAAAAAGTTTAGGACGTGGTCATTTTATTTCAACTAATTTCTAAAAACTGTTCACAGTATTGTTATTGCATTATTAGTTTTAAATTGCTCATTTGTTAGCGCAAGCAATCATTTTGAGCAAGTTTGTGATGGTAGTCAACATATGCAAACAATGTCTAATTTATTTCAAGATATTATTGCACCTCTTTACGGAGATCAAAAATCAGCTCTTGAAAAAATAGCATCGGCGCAAGACAGATTATCTTATATGTTGCTTAATCAAGAATCGGATGCTCTTGGGGTTGTCATTTTTAAAAGTCAATTATCTCAAGAATTTGAATCTTTAGGCATTAACAATGCAATAGAATTGAAAACTCTTTTTGTTGTTAATGCCAATAAAAATTCAGGAGTTGGTTTGGGATCGCAACTTTTTAGCCAATGCTTAAATTATGCTCAGTTGGTAAATGCACAAAATATTGTTGTTACTGTTTCGGAAGAAAAAGATGAGTCTTTGAAATTCTTTGAACGCAAAGGATTTCAAAGAGTTAATGCTTTAGAGGGTAAATATAAAAGCGGGATTACCGAATTTATACTTGTTAAATCTTTAACTGCATAGTAATAGGCACTTAAATTTGTGGAGTATTAGTTATTGGAAGATTTTTGAATTCTAATAGCTAATGCTCCAACTTTTTTTACTTCATCTTTGTAGCCAGGAAAACTTTCATAAAGAGCAACCCCTTCATCAAGTGATGTTATTCCAGGAAGCATTTTATCAACACTTTCACCTTGCAGCATATCTGTAAAGTTCGCATATACATTCATAGCTTCGACTGTATAAACAATAGTTTCATTGGTATTTACAGAGGTGAAACTTATATTCATACCAGGTTTTAAGTCTTTAAATTTAGGACTATTAAGTCTTCCTTCTACTGTTTTTAATCCAGATTTTATAGCATCAAAGTATTGTTGTCTCAGTGATAAATTTAACATGAGTTTGTTATTCCTATTTTAGCTGTATTTATATTTTAAGATGATATTATTATTAATACATCGTTATTATATAAAAATGCCAAAAAATTCGATAAATGAAAACGTTTTTAACGTTTTAAGGTTAGCTGTTCTTTGAGTTTACTCCATCTAAAAGTTCGAAGTGTAGACAGTTGCTGCCGCCATTTTTGCTCTTAGGAGCTTAAATGAGCGAAATATTGGTGTCAGTTTTTTCTAAAATGCCCAATGCACTGCAAAAATTAAAATGAATAGATGTAAAAGTCTATTCATTTTTTTTGTGTAAAATTATAAGAATCACTATATTTAGGAATGATTTATGATAAAAGCGTTTTATTCAATCGTATTATTAGCTATAGCAATTTTATTGAGTGGTAATTATTGTGTAGCTATGAATGATAAAGGTGAAAATAATATAGTTATTGCGCAAACATATTATACTGCAATGGCAGAAAAAAATATTGCAGGAGTAGCACAATATTTAGATGAAAATGTTATATTTATTGCGCCACTTACGACAGTTGTAGGTAAGCAAGAGTTTCTTGAAAGAGTAAAAGAATTTTTTGCATATTCTGCAAACCTTACGATACGAGTAGTTTTTGGTTCTCATGATCAAGGAATGGTGGTGTTTACATTGGATTATCCTATGCCGATTGGTATAGTTGAAGCTGCAGCTTTGTTAACTATGCAAGATGGACTGATTTCCAAGATTGAACTTTTTTATGACGCTCGTCTATTTGAAAAAAGAATCGAATAATAATTTAAAATCAAAAGGGATATACAAAAAAGTATGTCCTTTTTTTACGTGTCCGCCGTAACTTTATGCGTAGGAGGATAAAATACTATTCATTTTTTGTGTGAAATTATAAATTTATTACTGTATAAGGAGATATTATGAAAAAAGATATATTATTTTTATTGTTATTAACAGTGTCTTTTCAGGCAAGAGCATCTGAATCTTATAATAAAATGAGGGGTCTTATTCGGCAATATATGTCGACAAAGCAAGGTGTACCTCATGACTTGACTGAATACGGCGCTAAAATACTTGTTTCAAAAGATGATGTTTTTGGGGACAAAGAAGAAATTTTACAACTATCTGATGCAGGATTTATATTGTTTTCCTCTTTGACAGAAGAAGAGAAAGCTAAGTTGCCAAAGATATTACTAGCGACTCCAGATACCTTTGCAATGAAATTTTATTGTGCAACTGGGTGTTGTAGTCGAAGATATATAACTACAGAAAAACCAACTGTAGATGATTTAGACAAAAAAAGCCGCGAAGTTACATTCGTTTAAAATTCAAAGGGATATGCAAAAATGTATATCCCTTTTAATTGACCAAATTTTACGACATGATGTATTCTTGCTCCATAGGTTAATCAACATCATGAAAGATAAGCTTTTATGAAAAAGTCCTGCATGTTTTTAATCATATTTTATATGATTATATTCCATTGTTTGAACTTGTATGCTCGAAATGATCAAGTTGATTTTAATTTTTTTGCGCCAGAATTTTCATCTAATCAAATGCAAGGTGCTCCAAAATTTCAATCTGCTTTTTTAAATCAAATTCATCATTCAATTAATATTGGGCAGCAAGCTCAATCAATTAGAATTAATAACATAGTTGACCAAGAACAATCTATTAAAAAAATAAGTTTTTTTGGTCAGTGGCGTAAAAATCGAGCAGATGCAAAAAGAGCTGAAATAGTTCGAAAATCTTTAGCTGTTATCGCAGCATCAAAACGAAAATCAGTTGTCGGCTCATCACAATCACAAACTAGGTCTATAAAAAAATCTAATATCACTCCACAAGAAATTCAAACAGAAATTGCGAAGCAAGATCAAAAATTACGAGAGCACAACAATCAAGTTTTAAGAATCTCTGGTAATCAAGATAATTCATTTCAACAAGTTATGAATAAACGATCGCAAGCTTTTGAATCATCCATAAAAAACCAAACACCTACAACTAAGCTTATAAAAATTAATTCGCAAACAATAGCATTTCTACAAACTCAAGGAATCGATACAACTCAATTTCAGCAGATTGAAGGACTACCAATTCAACATCAGCTGACGCATGAATTAGTTGATATTTTAGACGCAGTTGCTGATTATGCACA
>CANCGK010000056.1 GCA_947377595.1 bacterium
TGCTCTAAATCTTGTTGATTCCATTGTTTTTCTTCCAGTGAATCAAAAGCCTGAACCAATACCGGAGTTGTTTTCATCCCTTCTGGAATTTGATCACAACTATCAACTTGCGTCATTAAATATAACCACTTATCAACTGGTGTGATGCAATCTTGAATCGCTTTTTTAAATTTTGGTAATTCAACAAAATTAAGCTCGATTAACGGAACTGGAATAATTTGCTGAGTTTTATGATTCATAAAAGAATATTTTGTAATGACATCATCTGATTCTATAATCGATTTTTCTAGTGCAATTATTGCATCGTCTCGAAACATAGCATCTCGTTTATATTTTTTAATTGCTTCAAGCGAATAATTAACCACACCAACAAAAATAACTGGCACAAGATCAAGATACGTTTCATTACTTTTTAATTGATTACCTAAAACACGTGCTGCATAATATTGTGATCGTTCATGAAAATTATATTCGTTAACAGCTTGCATCTCAATAATAAAATGATTGTTCTTGGCATCAGTGCAATACACATCAAAAATAATTTCTTTACCTTGCGCTCTATCTGGCAAATTAACTGTCTGTCGTAAAACAATTTTATCAATTGCTCGTGGCCCTGATAAATTTAAAATCGAATTTAAAAAATCTATCGTCAAACTTGTATTATGTTCATTTGCAAAAAGCCTTTTAAACGAAATATCAGTACGTGGACTTAGGTATTTTGTCATAATAATTCCTTACCTGATTTATAAAATATCGCAACTTATAAAGTAAAGCCTTCTTGCGAGACAAAAATACTACTAAATTCTTTAGCAACTGTACGTAAAACAACTAAATCATCTTCGCTGACATCTTTATTATTTTTAATATCTGTATACACAGAATTATAAACAGAATCAACATAACTAATAAATTGACGAATAAATAATTGAATGTCTTTGAGTGCAATTTTTTGTAAATACCCTTCTTTGAGCAAGAACAAAATCAACGTTTCATCAATAAATGAATAATGAACAAACTGTTGCTGCTTTAAAATTTCAACAGCCAAAGTTCCTTGTTTTAAATGCATCTGAGAAACTTCATCAAGCTCCGTACCAAATTGAGCAAAACTTAATAATTCATGATACTGAGCTAAATCTAAACGCAAAGCACGTGTCATTTTTTTAATCGCTTTTGTCTGAGCTGCACCACCAACACGAGAAACCGAAAGCTCAACGTTAACTGCAGGACGAATACCATTGTTAAATAATTGTGTATCTAAAAATATTTGCCCATCAGTGATGGAAATTAAGTTGGTTGGAATATATGCAGTAATATCATCACTTTGAATTTGAATGATCGGCAAAGCTGTCATCGAACCGCCTTTCAGCAATCTGCCAGAACGTTCCAACAGGCGAGAGTGTAGATAAAAAACGTCACCAGGATACGCTTCTCGGCCTGGAGCTCTACGCATCAATAATGACATTTCACGATAAGCAATCGCATGATTACTTAAATCATCATAAACAATCAATACATCTTTACCCTGCTGCATAAAAAATTCACCGATAGCAGTGCCAGAATATGGTGCTAAATATTGATTTAAAACCGCTTCGCTTGAATCTGCACTGACCACAATCGTATATTGCAATGCTCCTCGTTCTTCAAGTAAGCGAACTAAACGCGCAACATTACCTTGTCGCTGACCAATAGAAACATAGATACAAATAACATCTTTACCTTTTTGATTTAAAATCGTATCGATAGCAATTGCTGTTTTACCCGTGCTTCGATTCCCAATAATCAATTCTCGTTGACCTTTACCAATTGGAAACAATGCGTCAATCGCCATAATGCCAGTTGGCATAGATTCGGTAATTGGCGTACGATCAACAATTGCTGGAGTTGCTGCTTCAACTGGCATATAAGCTTGAGCTTGAATATCTCCAAGTGCATCAATTGGCTTGCCTAAAGCATTAACTACGCGACCAAGCATACTCAACCCTGCAGGCACTTTTAAAACACTACCAACGCGAGTTACTACTTCTTGTTCTGCAACAGGAATACTGCTATTGAGTAAAAAAACCGAAACAAAATCCTCACTTAAATTGAGAACAATACCGCTGTTACCACCTTCGAAATTAATGAATTCTCCATACACGGCATTCGTCAATCCAAAAATAGTACAAATACCATCACCAACTTGTACAACAATACCAATTTCATCAAGGTTATGCTGTGGACCCTGTTGCAATGATTTTTCAAATAAAGAAATTAAATTTATATCTTTAGTCTTCATGCTTTATCACCTTAGATTATTTTTTTAAAACCATACAATGGATTTTTGATATGTATTGCTTTGATATCGTTCATATTATCTTGCAATCAAATCTTGTTTAAGCTTTTGTAACTGTTTTGCAATCGAATACTCCCATAAATACGTTTCTGACTGCAAGCGAAGGCCTGCAATCAAAGCAGGATTAACAGAATATCTAATAACAATATGTTCTAGACCTGTTTTTTGCATAAAAAAATCTTTAATTTCTCGAATTTTTTCTTCTGAAAGATCGGATGATGACATAATTTTTAATTCTGAAATTTTATGATCCATTTTATACAAACTATAAATATCTTGTAAAACATCTATCGTTAAAAAAATATGTTTATTTTTTAACAAAAGATAAAAAAGCTGCTTTAAAGAATCGAACAAATGAAATTTTTCAAAAAACAGATCTATAAATCTTTTTTTATCTTCGTCTTTAATCATAGGCAATGATAAATAAAATAAAAGACTATGATGCTCTGATAAAAACTGAGAAGCTCGCCATAAACTACAAAAATCTTGAAATGTATGCTGCTGACCAAAAACATGTAAATAAGCTTGAGCATATTTGCGTGCAATCGGTGATTGCGAAATTCCAATCATGATGGCTCTTTCATAATACCAACTAAAGTATCAATATACTGTTTTTGATTTTCACTTGCACGATATTTAATCTGTAAATCAGACGTCACAGAATCTAAAATAGAAGGTAAATTGCGTTGCAACAATTTATCATTTTTTATAAAATCTGATTGAATTTGACAACGTTGTTGCATTAAGACATCTGTCAACTCTTGCTCTTTTTTTTGAATAATCACCTGTTCATGACATTTTTTTTGCCACACTGCAAAACGTGCTTGCATTGCTAAAAATTGTCGATCCTGATCTTGAATATTTTCATAAATAGCTTGAGTCTGCAATTGTAAATCCTTACAATCACTTTCTAAATTATATAAAAAAACTCCATACTCTCGAAACATTTTTTCTACGGCAGGAATAAGATAAAAAATAACAGCGTAAATAAGTAAACCAGCTATAACAAAAAAATCTAAAAATCTAAAAAATATATTCATAATATTGATCATTATTTTATTATCCTTGATAGATGATCAACTAAAAAAGTTTCTGTTTTTTCTATATCTTCTTGCAATATTTGTTCAGGTTGGCTATGAACGACAACTCCATGAATCGTAGATTTTTGATAAACAGATTGTGATGCTTGCTCTGGAATCTCTTGCAATAAAGTTGCTTTAAATGCATCTGTTTTTATATGAAAATCTTGCAATAAGGCATCTTTAACTTGCTGAGCAACTTCCAGCTCTTTGTATAAAGTTTTTTTCACCTGTTCTTGCTCATCTAAAATTTGATAAGCTGGAATAAATAAAAGCCTGTACAAAGCGTAATAAACACACAAAAATTGTATAACTTGTAAAACGAGCGTGATATTAACTTCCATACAACACAACCTTATAATCGTAGGGTTAAGCTGGCATATTATACAAAATAAGCATCATAGCAATAACAAATGCATAAATTGCTGAAGTTTCTACCAAACCCATAGCAATCAACATCATCATACGCATTTTTGAACCTGCTTCAGGATTTTTACCCACAGCTTCACATGCTGCTTTTCCAATCATTCCTTGACCTATTGCTGGTCCAAAACTTCCAAGGCCCATTGCTATTGCGGCTCCGATAAAAGCTGCTGCTTGCGCATAAGTGCTATAATTAGCGTCCATAGTTTTCCTTTATACCAAATAGATATACGATCATTTAATTTTCAATAGTTTATATACTATAACTTATAAAGTTAATAATAAATTTTTATCCATAGGAAGATCAAGATTACAATCAAAAGCAAAGAAATCAATAATCTGTTGTGCATATTGCTTACAAAGTTCAGGATTATTCTCGAAATCTTGTGTACAATCTAACACTAAAACAGGAATATCTTTAATATAATCTTCGACTTCATTTTTGTCGATCAACCAGCTTTCATGCTTATTATGTAACATAGTTAAATAATTCAAAGGAACCATAGATTCTTCTGATCGAGCTCGTTTTAACAATCGTTGATATGAAACATCTGGTGATGTTTGTAAATAAATAAATCCGGACGGTTTTTTTGTATAATGCTTAACAAACCATCCCCACCAATCTTTATACAACTTCCATTCAAGAGAACTCATCGTACCCATTTCAAAAGCATTTTTTGCAAAACAATAACGATCAGAATAAACCGAACGTTCAAGAATTTGCAATGTTTTTGTTGAAACTTTATCAGCTTGCTCTTGAGCCATGATGCGAGTTATAAAAGCATATGATTGAAATGTATAAGCCCATCTATCAGTATCTTTATAAAAAGCATCTAAAAGATTTTCTCCTCCAATATCTTGCCACTGTTCATGAGGTTCATAAACAACTTGCACATCAAGCAAATCTTTAATTAAACGTAAAAATGTTGATTTACCAGCGCCGATATTTCCTTCGACGATAATCGCTTTAGATTCTTTTATTATCATAAAGTACCTACCTTTAATGAGTCGTAACGTATAACATATTTTGCAAGCACTTAATCTGCTAATTTTTATCTATTATACTACGTACAGAAATAAAAAAAACCAAAATTTCAAAAAAAATAGACAAGCAGATAATCCTTTATTTATCGGTAAAATTATGCAATTTTGAATAAAATATAAAAATAGGCTATACTCTTACTTTCAAGAATTGCAGATTAGTCATTTGAAACTATTTTTCACGAAAGAAGATAGAGAATTTTATGAAGAAGTTATCAGCTTTACTCGCCCTTGGAATGCTCACTTACAGTATGAACGAATCAATCTTTGCACAAGATTTTAGTCAACAAAATTACATGCAATACGATGATGATGACGATGATGATTTTGCAGTTGATACAGATTTAAACACTCTTAACCTTAATGATATCGATAAAACTCACACCCTGACTCGCACCGCTGGCCCCGATAATATTTATGCATTTTTTTCGTTAATTCATGATCAACCTCAATATCAAAATGCAATTTTAAATCTTCCTATCTATCAACAAACCTCACCGGTTCGCAATCGATTAATTCTGGATTATCCATTCACATTAACTTATGGTTTTGCCATCAATGATCATCATTCATTTTCTATAGTTCCATTTTTCAACTACGCGTCTCATAAAAATTTCACAAAAACATCCGATACACTCAACAGTTATTTTTTACTTGGCAACCCTGCTCGTATCGATGCAATAACCTACATTGACGATATTGTACATCTTAATGCAGCAGAAAGATTAGCTCGATCTTTAGGTTTATTTGATTTTGCTACTATCGAAGAACGCAAACTTGGCGGAGCTTTATGTTCGCAAGTTCTTTTTGAAAACTGGCGATTAATAGCACAAATGCCAATTTTATATGTTGAACGTAATTTATTTTTAACACCGGTACAAAAAGCTGCAATTGCTGTTAGTTCAATGGGCAACATGCTTGCAACAGATGGCGTTGACGAAAATGACTTCATCTATCAACATATTGTCATGGATCAAGTTGGTCTTGGTGATTTAAAAATTAAAGCAATGTACCAAGCTCACACAACCGATACATTTAATATTAATTTAGGCGGATTTATGATAGCGCCTATTGCAACGGCATTTGCTCAAGGCATCGTTGGTGTTTGGTTTGATGCAAACAATGATCGTGCTTACCTTGATTTAGCAACCATTGATCCGCAAAATATCACCGATCAAAATAAAGACGATATTGCAAA
>CANCGK010000057.1 GCA_947377595.1 bacterium
ATTCAAAATATGATTAAAATGTATCAGGATCGAACAACAGAGTTGCATGTTGTTATGAAATCTCAGTACAAAAAAATAACAAATATAAAAAAAGATCAAGAACTTTTTAGAGCTTATACTCCAGATGATATTGTTGAAAATCAACGAAAATATAATGAAGGTTTATTAATTTTATCAAAAGCATTAAAAATTATAGAAGATCAAGGCGATGCTTCATTAAAGCTAAGTGAGCAATATACTGCGCTTATTGAACAAAAAGAAGAAAGTTTAGTTTTAGCTAATTTTATGTTGCAAGAACTTGATTTGATTGGAGTATGGCATCGATCCAATAGAGCGGTAACGTTTGCCGGTATTCAACAAATTATTCCTAATTTAATTACATTTGCTCAAAATGTGTATGGTGTATTGTCTGATTATGTTTGTAATTTTCATATTATAAAAGATATGTACGAATTATTAACGCATGCGACATCTCAATTTTTTGCATATATTTTGTTCGGTATTCTTCTCTACATTTTATTTTTATGTATTCAAGCGATATTGCCGCCACTTTACGCTGGCTTAATGTTTATTCCAAATGATATGCAAGGCTTGTTTTTATTGAGTCGATTATTCGCTGTATTATCAGGATTTTTAGAGCAATATTTAAGCTCTATCTTTTTATGGCTTTTAACTTTTATGTGTTTAAGCTTTTATCAATTTTCTATAGCTTTTACGTTAATTTTTTATGGATTATCTATTGTTTTTTTAACCTATTTATCTCAAGCTTTTTTGAAATATTTATTACAATTTAATCGTTCAGTAGATTTTGTTTTATTAGGTAAGTCTTTTGAGGATCGTTTTGCATGGATATTTTCATTTTTTTCTGCATCAACTATTTTCATTTTATTTTTTAGAAAAATGTTCATGCTTGTTATGATGTATCAGCAGTCAGAATTTCCTATTATTTTATTACGTTTATATCACGTTGTTATTTTTATTTCGGTTGTTTTTTCGATCGAAAAAGATGAATTGCTCAATTTAATTCCTAAGACAAATATATATTTTAGATCATTAGCGGACATTATTAATGATTATTATTATTTATTATCATTATTTTGTATCATGGTGCTTATTTTAAGTGACCCTTATTTAGGTGGTTATGGTCATTTAATTTGGTATATGATTTTAAATATAATCATGTCTGTGTTATTGTGTGCCGTTATGTATTTGATTCATAATGCGATTAAAGCTCTCTCTTCTTGGATGTTTTTTAAAGAGTTTGGAGAGTTTGGATTAAAAGAACGTTTTGAATATGCAAAAACTTGGTATGCAGTCTTTTTAACTGTTTTATTTTTTGTCTTTTTTATTATTACCATGGTATTTGTTGCAAAGATCTGGGGATATCCATTTGCTTTTGAACAAATCGAAAGAATATTAAATCATCCACTTATGTCATGGCAAGCTTTTGCAGGAGCTAAGATTGAACATCTGCGCGTTATTGGTATTGTGCGTTTGATAGCTTCGGTTTTTTTAGGCTTGTTATTAGCGTTTTTATTTCGGCGTTATATTTTACAACGTTTATTTGATATTCAATATGTTGATCCTGGAGTTCAAGATACGATTATGATTATTTCACGATACGTTGTGATTTTAGGAACGATATTTATAGGTTTTGCGCGTGAAGGCCTTGGTTCTTACGTATTGTATGTTCTTGGATTTGGTTTAATCGGTTTTTTCTGGAGTTTTAAAGATTTATTTGCAGATATTGTCGCATTCTTTTTTATTTTAGTGCAACGACCAATTAAAGTTGGTGATTATATTAAAATTGATGCTGAAATTATGGGAGTTGTTAAAAAAATTAGTCCTCGTGCTGTAATTTTACGCAGAAAAAATTCTGTCACGTTAATTGTACCTAATTCAATTATTTTACAATCGTCATTATGTAATTGGAATTCAACACGAGGTTATATAGCTTTTGATGATATCATATTTTCTGTACCATTTTCTGTTGATCCAGCAGAGGTCAAAAAACTTTTATATCAAGTCGTATTGAGTAATCCGGATGTCCTGAAAGTTCCCGAACCAATTGTTCGTTTAGATGATTTTAGTGATAAAGGTTATACATTTATGGTGCGGGGTTATATTAGCTCTGGTAATACTTTAAATCAATGGACGATTGCAAGTGATGTACGAATTTCGATCGTTGCAGCATTACGAGCTCAAGGAATTGCAGTTGCTCAGCCTGTATTACGCGTGCAGATGAATAAAGAAGAAGATTTATAGCCAAAAGTAATTACGCTTAATTTTTTGATATGATATGTAATAAAAAAATAGTAACTAATCAGCACTATTAAAATGTAAGATAAAAGCCTACGATGTCGCTATGCTCATCTTTGGAAATGTCGGTGGCGGCGGTCACTCAACGCTTTTTTCGATGCAAAAAAGAGTGCATTGAAGGCCCACCGCGGCCTGTTAATTTCTCGAAAATTTTCGTAGAAAATGTAGGGCGAAAAACTATAGCTGAGTATTTATAAAAAATAAACATCTAGACCATTTGTCATTTTTTATCTATTAAGATAGTCTATATTTATACAAGAATTTTTGTAGTAACTATCTTTATAGAAAGGTTTTTTCATGAAACGTTTATTTTTACACATATTATTTTTAATTTTTAGTTTGTATAATGGTTGTTTGCATGCTTCATCATTGCGTAAAGTATCTCAATTAGCAGCTAAAATACATACAGCTTATATGAATAAAGATCAACAACTTGTTGAATATTATTTGAATGCATCGCATTTTTTGAGTCATAACGAAAATCAATTGTGTCAATATTTGACTCAAGCATTGATAAATAGGGATGAGATAGAAAGTGAATTGAAAAAAAATTCAGACATTGATATTTTGATAGATCAGAAACAAAATGAACACGATATTGCAATCATTTACAACGAATTGCATACGCTAGATCAACAGAATTCATCATTATCATTTTTGCAAAAGTGGGTAAATGCTATAGATAATAAATTGCGTGGACCTGTTTATTATAATGATGTAACTTTAGATGAAAATCCATCTTCTATGAGATTGAGGATTTTAGGACTTGCTGATCATTTATCACAAGAAAAAAATATGACATTAAAACAAAAAAGATTGTATCAAGGAGGCTATCAAGCCCCTGAGTATAGTAATAGAGCAATTGATGATAGTTTGAAAAAACTTTATCAACTGTAAAAAGTATATATTAGACTTATTTCATAACCTATAGACAGCATAATTTAGCCTACGCTTCGCTACGGCGAGAGAAGACGGCGGCTGGCGTAAAACGCTGTATTTCATGAGTGAATTAGTCCCACCGGACTCATGAATTCCCGGAGATTGCAGAGCAATCGCAGGGTTTTGAAAGAGATCTATTGTAAAATATACGATCGAGTGATGAAATGTTATACTTCATCACTCGATCTTTTTTTATTTTTTTGATTGAAAGAGCCGTTGCATTTTATTTATGCCTTTTGTTGCATATATACCCCAAATCAACAAAATCAGTCCAGTCAGGATCATGACTGAATTTAAGATTCCTTGTAAAATTTGTAATTTACCAAGTGTGCCTAAAATTAAAATGAGTCCAAGAATGAGAGATATCATTCCTTGTGATTGTAATGATAAATGATTGAAAAATTTGTCGAACATGTTATTTCCTTTTTTTATAAAATGTATACACGTAATAGATTCCGATAAGTAACCATAATCCAAGTAATATAGATATTGTGTTGTAGATATAAAATAAAAAATCTTGTGTTGTGTAATGAATGATAATGTGATCAAATTCTTGTATTTGTGTATCTTGTAAAATGTGCGCGATTGGATGTAAAAAACCAAGAAGAGTACCTATGATAATAAAAAATTTGAGAGCTAATATTTTTATATTTTTCTGAATTATTTTGTTAATAGATGCATCATTAAGTGATTGTTTATGTAGTTGTAAAGCGTGATATGCTTCGATAGCATAAAATAATATAGACAATATGATCAAAAGTATCAGTGCATGATCATGCGTTTTTTGTGATAATGTCATGATAAAATTGATAAAAAAACTAAAAATTTCTTTATTTAAAAATATAATTCCAAAAATGATACTTATTATTGATGATGTAATTATTAAACTTGCCAATTTATAGCGTTGCATAAAGTATGCGTGATGATGTTTAAACATTTGCATTGTTTGTATTGCTATGATAGCACAGACAAATAAAGAGCTGAGTAATGAAACTTTTTCTAGAAATATCATAAACAAATTATCATTTGCTACGTATGTATAAGTGACAAGCTTGATGATAACGCATAAAGCATGAAGAATGATGGACCATTTAAAAATAGTAAGTGCGTTAAAATATTGAGAAATTGATTGTTTCATGATCGACTTTCTTTTTTATTATAGCGATTGCAATTTTTGATTGTACTTGTGATATAAATAATATCCAATTGCTACAAGCCAACTGATAGGAATCAAAATTTCAAGTAAGGTAAGATCAAATATCAAAGTTGATGTGCTGTAATTAAGGATCGCCACTGAAAATTTATGAATTTTCGTAAAGTTGATAATTCCATATACAAAAATTAAAATAATGATGTGTTTGCGAACAACGATTTGAACAGAAGATTTAATAACTTCTGGTAATTTGTGATCATTAATTATTGTTGGATCGTCTAACGTGCGGTATAAATCTATGAGCAAAAGCATGGTAATTGTTGCAATGATAAATATGATTTTAGAGCTATGATCTAATCGTGATGCCGTGCTATAAAAGATAATAAATTTACCTTCGATATCATTTTCGATGGTCAGTATCCATAGTAAAAAAACACCAAGAAAAGTTATTATGGTGATGGTAGCTAAGGGATATTGATGTTGTAATTTTGTATGTTTTTTTAAAAATAACATTAATGCTTGCGAGATGATGACGGTGCAAACAATAAGAATGCTCGTATTATTGCAATTATCTGCCAATATTTTTAAAAAATTATTATAGGGAAAATAATGATAGATAATAAGATCTAAAAAAAGCCCAATAATATTAATAAGTATCCCTATCTGTAAGAATAAAGATAGTTGCGTTTGAGTGAAAAATTTTTTAAACATTGTTTAGCTCTCCTTTTTATATTCAAAATTATAAAAAGTTTAAAGATCTAAAGTCAATATTTATGCAGAGTGTATGTATCCATTCATAGGCCATGAGATATTAAAATTGATATGATCATCGATCATAGTTTGATGATGCACTAAGAATCTTACAGATTGAACAGATATGTGATTTTCGCGTAAAGTTTTTAATAAGCTTTCTATAATCATCATTTTGTATAGTGTGGCACTTTGTTTATCAAATAAATCTTTATTAAAAGATAAAAATAGTTCTTTATTTTCGGTAATAATTGCAGAAAGTAGTTGAATGTCTGTATCAATAATTTTTTCATCTTCCATTAACATCAGCCAATTATTAGTTATTGCAGTAATGTTTTCTGTTATCTGTGATGACCAAATAATCGAAGTTTCTTCGAAATGCCATTTTTCGTGTTTGAAAAAATATAGAGGAATTTTTTTTGGTTCATAATGATTGTGATCTGGTAACGATAGTATTGCTTGATCACTTGTTTGAAAAGGTAGTAACAATATGATCCATTCTTTTTGATATGCGTGAAATAACAAGCCAATCGTCATAGAAAGTATCAGTAACAAACTATAGAATAATTTATTCATGGATGATTCTTTCGATTGCAATAATGAGCGGATCTATAATTAATTGCCAATCTTGTTTGTTTTTTAGACCAATTTCGATAGCAAGTGCTGGTGATTTAATGCCAAGTAGGGGA
>CANCGK010000058.1 GCA_947377595.1 bacterium
ATGATTGCATGTCTTAATTCAAATCAAGAGATGCGAAAACTATTTATTCAATTATTACTGGAGTTTGAACCAAATGTTAATGCTCAAGATCAACAAGGCAATACAGTATACATGTATGCTCAAGAGTCTGGCAATCAACAAATAATTGAGATGATAATACAAGCTGCTCAAGAACAAAATTCATTCGATTTTAGTGACATAAGTATAGAATAATAAGACTTAATATCGTACAAAATATAAAGCGCATTGTTTTAACATAATCAAAAACAATGCGCTTTATATTTATATTTATTTTTACAAAAGTCTCTTATTCAATTATTACAACAATAACCCTGCAATCATTGCTGATGTTAAATTTGCTAATGTTGCAGCACACATAGCGCGCAACCCAAGTTCACTTAACCAAATGCGTTTTTCTGGCACTAAAACTCCAATTCCACCAATCTGAATACCGATACAAGAAAAATTAGCAAAGCTGCATAAAGCATACGCTAAAATTGCTTGCGTTCTGACAGAAAAATCTAAAGTCAGCATAGAACTTAAAGCTATAAATTCATTTGCGGAAATCTTAACTCCAAGCAAATTCCCGACATGCAATGCTTCTTGCCCTGCAAAACCCATCAAATATGCAACAGGAGCAAAAAGATACGAAAATATAAAATTTAAATCTAAGATTGGCAAAAGATCTGCATAACCAAGCAAGGATAATCCATAATTACCACAAGTTGATACTAACCCTAACAATGCATTGACCAGCGCAATTAATCCTAAAAATGATATCAACATTGCGCCAACATTTAATGCCAAATACATACCGTCAGTAGTTCCTGATGAAATAGCATCTAAAATATTTTTAGAATCACTGACCACCTGAGCTTGTGCGCCATGAATCATTTTTGATTTTTCTGTTTCTGGATACAAAATTTTAGACATAACAATGCTACCAGGAATTGCCATCACACTTGCTGCAAGCATATGCAATGAAGGTACACCCATCGAAGCATATACCGCAAGTAAAGATCCGCTTACTGTTGCAAATCCACTTGCCATAACCACCATAATTTCTGACCGAGTCATATCTTTTAAATAATGTTTAATTAATAAAGGAGCCTCTGTTTGGCCTAAAAAGCTATTGGCAACAGCACATAAAGTCTCTGCTCCAGATGTCCCTAAAATAGGACGAATGCAATAACTTAATGCTAAAACAACTCGTTGAATAATGCCTAAATAAAATAACAATGAAGTAAATGCTCCAAAAAAAACAATAATTGGTAGCACGCGAATCGCAAATACCACACCCCATGGCCCTGCTGGATTTGCTAAAGATCCAAATACAAAGTTAATACCAATTTCTGCAAATTTATATAAATTGCTAATCCCTGCAGAAATAGAACTAAAAATCATACAACCGATATTCGTTTTTAAAATAAACAATGCAATACCAAGTTGCATCAATAAACCATTGATCACCAATTTATAATTAATCGCAGATCGGTTCACAGAAAAGATATACGCCATCATAAGCATCAAGGTGATACCAAAAAAGTTCATGTAGCGAGAATATTCAAGTAAATACGTAAACATGAAATCTACCTCTTAAAAAATAAAAAAATATAATTGTAAAAAAATATGACAACGTTCATAACGCGTCACGATAAAGAAAAAGCCTATTTTTTTAAATAGGCTCTAATAAAGAAGATTGCGCTTGTCGATTTTGACGATCCAGCATTTGTAATGCTTGAATAATTTCATCAAGCTCTCCGAGCATAACCATATCAAGTTTTTTGAGTGTGATATCAGCTTGATGATCGGTCACACGATTTTGTGGATAGTTATATGTTCTAATTTTTTCAGAACGATCGCCTGACCCAATTAACATTTTTCTATCACGACTTTGTTCTTTTTGCAATTTTTCTTGCTCTGCAGCTAAAATACGAGAACGCAACACCTTCATACCGGTGGCTCTATTTTTATGCTGAGAACGTTCATCTTGACAAGAAACTACCGTACCAGTTGGAATGTGGGTAATACGTACAGCAGAATCTGTTGTATTAACGTGTTGTCCACCAGCACCACTTGAACGGAAGTAATCGATACGTAAATCTGATTCGTTAATAACCAAATCAACTTCTTTTGCTTCTGGCAATGCCACAACAGTAGCTGTTGAAGTATGCACACGACCTTGCGTTTCTGTCGCAGGTACACGTTGCACACGATGCACACCAGATTCACGACGCAACATACCAAAAACATTTTTTCCGGTAATGTTAACAATAACCTCTTTATACCCACCAATATCGGTATGGCTTTCAGTGATCATTTCAACACGCCATCCACGAGATGCAGCATAATGTGTATACATTTTTAATAAATCTGCTGCAAACAATGCCGCTTCTTGGCCACCTGTTCCAGCACGAATTTCTAAAAACACCGCACGATCAGCTAATTCTTCTGCTGGATACAACAAATCATCAAGCTCACTTTCAAGCGGTGCTAAAGTGAGCTCTAATTCTTTGACTTCATCAGCAAACATTGCTGCTAATTCCGCATCAGCCATATCTTTTGCTTGATCTTTTGCACTTGCAATCATCGATTTCGTCTGATCAATTTCAGCTTTTTTATCTAAAACTGCTGAAATTAAGGATAATTTTTTTTGCACTTTAACACGACGAGAACTTTCAAGATCTTGTGATGTCAGCTCTTGATTTAACTGTTCATGAAACTTTTGCAATTCTTCCCATTGATCAAACATTGATGCTCCTTAAAAGGCAAAGACCTTAATATAATTCAAAATTAGTTTTTTGAACCATATTTTTTATTAAATTTATCGATTCTACCAGCAGCATCAACAAATTTTTGATTACCAGTAAAGAATGGGTGACATTGTGAACACAAAGTGCTGCTAATATCTTTCATTGTTGATTTTGTTACAAAACTACTGCCACATGTGCAATGTGCATTAACAGTATAAACTTGAGGATGAATACCTGATTTCATGAAAAACCCTTTATAAAACTATCATAATTCTAATTATCATTATCTACTTAGTATCAAGCAAAATCATAAATTTGTCAAAATGAAAACAATATCATTATGCAAAGATCCCTGCATCTCGAGCTCTATCCATCGCAACATTAACATCATTAGCTCCAGGACTTAATTTGTAAGGATAAATCAATTGCCCTTTTGCATCTCGAATAAATTGTCCTAAAGCATTGCGTAATGGCGGCTCAATCTTATAATTGGCACATGCAGAATTTTTTGCACCAATTGTTTTTAATATATTAAAATGAGTTGCGTAAATAAACTGAATACCCTTAAATGATGCAACATTATTAATAAATTCATACGCACATTGCGCACCATCTTCGCCATTTGTGCCAGTAAATAATTCATCAAAGGCAAAAAAGAACTTTTCACCTTGATATAAATTTTTAATTTTTTGTAAAATATCCTGAGCTTGTTTTAACTCTGAAGCAAAACGCGATTTACCCTGTAAAATATCATCAGAAATATTTAAAAAGGAATAAATACTATCAAATTGTGTCAATTTAAATTCTGTTGCAGCAGCAATACCAAAAGTTTGAGCTAATACAATATTTTGCAATATAGCACGAATCGCCGTCGTCTTTCCGCCTTCATTTGAACCTGTTAAAATAATATTGCGATGTTCGTAAATATCATTGGTGACAACTTTATCATCCGGCACTAACATATTCCAAAATTCCCGGGCATGAATAGTTGGTTGATCCCCATTTAAAAATTCAACAAATGTCAGGTGATGATTTTCATGCTGCAATTGCATCATTTTTTGAGCAATCGCCACGTATGCATCAATTTCTGCTATGGATGCATAAACTGGAGCAAAAACATTATCATATTCATACACATCGTAAATCAACGTTTTAACTGCAGTCGTCAAAAACATAGAACTTGTTTTATCTTGATAACGACTATGTGATAACGCTTGCAATACTTCTTTTCCTTTATGCGATTGAATAGCGCTCACTTTAAACTGATGTTGAATTTTATAATTACGACACAGCTCTTCAATATCTTGAGCAATGTTGATCAGCTGACTGAGTGAATATAATGCATTACGTTTTTCAACAGCATCTGTATAGTGATCATATAAAGACATAATGGCTAAAACAATACCCCATACTTCTCGAGTATTTGTAACTGCGGTTTTTCCTGGAGATCCAAGATTAAATGTCGCCATTAACGAATTGGTAACAAAAGATGCTGTATCAAAATGAGAAAAATCCGTAGTCTTATTATACCATGATTTCATTTCACCTAATGGTGAAAATGTTTTTTCTCCTGCTATAAATGGCTGTACATATCCAGAAAAAGCATCAGTTACAATTGCTCCTTTTTCATAGATTGGATTAATAAGCGTTGTTGCAGAAAGCCATAAACTATAGGTTTGCCATAGTGTACTTTGTCCCATAAAATTATAAATAAATTTAAAAGGATTTTCTGTAAATTCTTTATGATTCATCACAAATCTTTTGGCCATAAAATCAATAACTGTACTTTCGTGTTCGTTAGCCGAATCAATCAAACTTTGCAGTTTACTGAGCAAATCTGGATTCTGCAGCAACTCTTTAATCATATATTGACGATGAGCTATCGTATTATGTAAATCTTTACTACTGATAGGCTTATTCAGATAAAATGCTATAAAATCTTGCCCCATTTTTGTTTTACAACCAAAACGTTTACTCACTTCTGGTATGTTTAAATCAAATCCAAGATTTTTAGTATCAACAAATTTTATTTTATGATTCACTGATTCTATACCACCATAACCTTTATACATAACATGTGCCATACGAGACATAGGTATAAAAACTTGTCCACTCATAAAATTACAGACAATAATAATACTAAAAAATAGACTATAAATACCTATTTTTTTATTTTTACTATTATGCATACCTTCCCCTTTACATCTACTTCTTGCTTAAAATTCACCCTGCAACAAATGTATCATTTTTCACAAAGCAAAGTATACAAAAAACTCAAATTTTTTCACCTTCATTTAATTATTTGTACCATACATACCAACATATAAATATGGTAAAAAATAAAAAAACGCACAGCTTATATTACAAGTATGTAATTTGACTGTGCGTTATAAAATAAATCGCAATTGCAATTAATCTTGATCTTCTTCGTCTTCATCATCTTCGAAAACAAAATCTTCATCATCAAAATCAAAGTCTTCTTCTATTGAAATATCTTCTTCAGCTACAGAACCTTCAGGTAAAGATAAATAAATATTAAAATAATAATCATTTTCTTCGGTAAAATGCTGATCATATACTTCGAAATCTGATGTGTATGAACGTTCGATATCCATGTCCCAAATGTCTTCCCATGCAGCGATTAATGAATCTGGATATTCTCCAAAAACTTCAATTTTAGCATACAAACCACCGACAAGTTCTTTACATACCATGCCAGCAGGAACAACATCGCAACTTGTTACGATACAACCAATAATATAGGTGTACGGTTTTGTATAATCTTCATCATATTCTAAATATGCGCATACAATATCATCGTTGACGCAATTTTTTATTTTTTCTTGCCAACCATCCTGAAAATCAGCACAAATTTTAGGAATATCTTTCATTGCTTTTTCGTTATCTGTACGAACAGCAAGACCTACAATAAATTGATTTGGTTTGCGAACTACTTGATAATCAAGCATATCCATATCCATTTCCATGAATAACCCCCTTCTTAAAAAATTACAAAATATATAGATAAAGTATGACGTTTTTCAATAAAACTTAAAGTGAAAGTTATGATTTATGTATAAAAGATAGGATGACAAT
>CANCGK010000059.1 GCA_947377595.1 bacterium
TTTCGTAGAAAATGTAGGGCAAAAAACTATAGCTGAGTAGTTACCGATTAACCTGAGTGAAAAAATTTAAAAAGGAAATGCATCTCAAAAAATGCTCATGATTAAGCATTTCTCATTAAACTAGTTACAGAAATCTAAGAAGCCAAGAGAATTAATTAAATAAAACAGAAAATATGATTTACGCATATAATTGTTGTAAATAAGATCGTATCATATCAGTTACACCTTGATCTAATACAGATCCGCAATCAGAAGCTCTGAAAGCTTTCATTTGTATTTCAGTTATCTTATTTTCTAACATAGTTTGATCTGAACATAGATCTAAAATTGTTTGATCTGATGTATTTTGTTCATTGACATCTGCATCAGCAGTAAGAAGCATTTCTATAATTCTTGCATCGCCACGTTGAGCAGCTTTCATCAAAGCTGTATTGCCGTCTGTATTTTGTTCATTGTATACGGTGGAATTTGTCAGGTTTTGGTATGTCCTGATGTGCAATCATTTGCATTCTGTTATTTTACAAAATCAGATATTTGAATGTGGTTCATTTCGTCTTGAATAACAAGCACCCTATAGAACTGTTTTTCATTGTGCAACCTTTTATAAGTTATTGCAGTAACTGGGATTTCTTTTTGATCATCATGATTTTGTTGAGCGAGGTAAGCGTTTATAAAATCGTGTTGCGTTGCTCTAGTATCAAGTGTTGTTTTTTCTATTGTGATAGTATTTAAAATGCTTTGAGCTCTATCTTCGACTTCATTTTTTAATGCATAATCTAATAAATGTCCTAGCCCATGCAGTGTTATTAATGTGATAAAAAGAGCTTGTGATAATGTTTTATACTCTGTATGAAATAATAGTGTTGGTGGTACAAGTAGTTGAAGATTATCGAATGTTAGATACGATGGATTTTTAGTTTTCCATTTTTCGATTGTTATGATGATACGGTCATCTGTGGTAGATACTTTTATAGTTGATCGAACCAAACCAGTATTGTAGTAATTTTCCTGTTTCTTTTCCCAGAGTGTAACAGGGAAACGTAAGGAAGCATTGTTGTCTTTTGGTTTTTCTATCTTTGATACAGTATAATGGTATGTCTCTGTTTCGTAGGGTAAAAAATAATCATTCGATTTCTCGTCTGTACTTGCAACTGATGTTGCTATTGATAGTACTATACATAATAAAATTTTTTTGATCATGTTTGCACACTCCTATTTGATATTTATATTGGTTTTATATGTTATAAGAATATCAGATAGTAGTGTCTAATATCAATGGATTATAAAAAATATAAAACTTATGACAGATTTAATGCTTGAAAGCGATTGCGATGATTTTGGGATAAATTTAAGAAAAAGAATGGCTGGATAGTGAGCTAAAACTATATGAGTCGTCGTTTTCTAAATTCTTTACCAGAGCCAGTTTTTAAGAATTATTTAAATTGCGCTCTATGAGCTTTGGCGGACAGATTACGCTTGAGGTATTAAAATTAATTTTAATACCTCAAGCGTGGTACTTAGAACTTGATTTTACCTTGCATTCATTTTCAAAGTACTTTACCTATAGGAACAAACAAAACTTTTGAGTTTTTATACTCGGCCCATTCAAGCTTGAAAAGCGACACTCGATAGATTAATTTTTGTGTTATAAACCACCTCAAAAGGGGTTAAATAATTCAATGATTTTCTTGGCCTGAAATTGAGTAAATCTTCAACTCTTTGAACCATGTCCTTAGAAGGTTTACTAAAATCCATTCCTTATTAATTGCTGAATGATAAAAATTTAATTTTCGCGCAATCGCTCTCTCCGACATTCCAATTGATTTTAATGCAAAAATCTGGGATCATATATTTAAATCCATGTGTTTAAAGCCTTTTGGCATGATAATTCTCCTTGTTTGTTATTTGAAGATTATCATAACACGTGGATTTTTCTATTTTTAAAAACCAAAAACAACCTAAAATAGTGTGCTTGTTTTAAAACCTTTTTTGGTTAGGCAAAGTGTCGCGTTTCACTATTGAATTGGCGCCATTCAAATCCTCTTGCGGCTTCTTTAAAAACTTTATAATGAAAACCACTGTGTCCAGCCATATCTTTAGACCACCAAAGTCCTGTGAGTGGATCGCGATACATCGTTCCAAATTTAAGTGAACGAGCTTTTTTGTCAGCACGCTTTTTTAATTGAAAATAGGTAAACCACTAGTTTGACTAGTAAGACTTACAAGGTTTGACCTCAGGATTAAGTAAAAGACGATATTGTGCTATGATTTTTTCAAGCTAGACAGCAAGTCAAAGCATGAAAGAAATCATAATGTCAATATCGTCATATGAAAGTTTAAGCCATTCAAAGTGGGACTGCAAGTATCATATCGTATTCATACCGAAATTTAGAAAAAACAGTTGTATGCAAAAATACGAGAATATTTAAAAAAGACATTTCATGAATTAGCATCACAATGAGATTGTAAAATTATTGCAAGAAGTGTGGTACGCCAAGCGTAGCCCCTTGTAGGCGAAGCTTGGTGTGCCCGGTAGGGCTCGAACCTACGACCTACGGATTAGAAATCCGTTGCTCTATCCAACTGAGCTACGAGCACAACATGTAATAAAGTATATAACATTGATCATTTTTGTACAAGAGTTTTTGTTGAAATTATGATTTATACCAGCTGTCTTTCAAGTTTTTCATTGCAACTAGTCTTTTGTTGTGTATACTTTGGCCAATATTGTTTTACAAAATTATAAAAAGGTATTGATCATGTTGCGACAACAAATAAGTGGTATTTTTAATATATCGATGCCTTTGATTATTGTGTATTTATTATTTCCAGATTTTTTATTACATACCACAGGTCAAATCATATGCTCGTTTGCTGTAGGAGTGTATCTGTTTTTGCTCAGTTATAAACAAATTAAGCAGATGACAAAGATCTTGCAATTTAGTCCAACAGGTGAGCATAAACAGCATTTTCAAGATCTTATAAAGTCTTGTAATCTTGAGCAAAAATCTGTTGAGTTAAGATACGCATACACCAATGAATCGATAGCAATGACAGCAGGTTCAACCGTTATTATTGACCCAATTTTATGGCATGGTGTTGCAGATGATGTGCAAGCTATGCATGTAGGAGCTATTTTTAAAGAACATATTGAACCTCGTCTAACAGATGCGCAAAAAGAAAGATTAGCATCTATCTATAAATTGCTGACTCCGGCTGTACAAAATTTTCTTTTTCGTCATGAACTTGGACATGTCGTGCATCATTTTTCATTAAAAAAATTACTGATTATTTTTGCCATAGGTTTTGTTATAACCTACATTGGCATTCAAGCAGCTTTATATGCATTGCCTGTGCATGGATTGATAGCAATTATTTTTGGCATGATGGTTGCGGGATCTTTGGATTTATTTTTGACGCATGTATCCAATCTTGTATTTAAATTACAAGCAGAAAAAGGAGCGGATCGATTTGCAGTGCGATATAGTTTGCATGAAGAAGTTGTTGCTGCTGCAAATTTTTTTGTACAACATCAACTTTTTTTACATCATCAAAAAAATATCGATGCAACGATATCAAAGGTTCCATCAATATTTCAAGGTTATCAACATGGGGTTAATCGTTCAGCCTATCTCTTAAAAATATTGTCAGAAAAAAAATAATGAGTTGTTAGTTGGGAAATTGTAAATGTTTTCTGCGAATCGTACAGAGTTCTTTGATTTGTTGATCAACATAATTACTGAGCTCTGTAAATTTTTTATTAATTGCACGGACATCAAGACTGGTTGCTATTGTTTTATTTTTTAATTGCTCCATGTCATGGTATAAAGCATAGGCTGCGGTTGGATCGTGTTGAGCAAGTTCGTCTGCAGCATCAATGCTTTCTTGTAAGATTTCATTAGTTTCTTGTTTTAATTGCGCGTCAATATTCGTATATTTTACTATGTTAGCTTGTAGCTTTTGTTTTATTTGATCAAGCTGTAGCCATCCTTTGATTCTGTCAGGAGATGTTTTTGATTGAACATTCAAGGTGTTTATGCAACTGATGACGAATAATAAGATCGTATATTTTTTCATAACTCGCCCTTTGTTTTTTAGTTTGCAATCATCTGCTTATTTATTCAATTTGTATTTCATTTGTTTTAAATGTAGTAAAAATGCTTTATCATAGTCAATAAATTTGCTAATTGATAAAAATCTTGAAATCTATGTTTCGTTTTGTATATGATGATTGCAAGGTAGTATTGAATTAATGTTTAACACAAGGGGGAGCATGAAAAAAAATATATTAAGTACATGTATAGTTGTATCTACATTATTGTATAGCACGGTACAGTTTGGAAGTGATGTGAAAAAATTGATCAAGTCAGTTCAATTCGCAGAAAAATTAGAAGAAGATTGTTTTGATAAGATCGGAGTTCCTTTTTGGTCAGTAAAAGATTGCAGTCGAAAAGAGAGAGAGTTATTAGAGAAAAAAGATCATGATCAAAAGGCTTTTGCTTTGCATGTGCAAGATGATCTAGATGAAGATATTATGAACGTTATGCATACATCAAAAAAAGTTTCTTTTCAACAAGCAAGGCTAGATCGTTCAGCTCGATATTCTTTTTATGTTTCTTCTCAAGACAATGCTGCTGATTTAGGTGAACTTGAAGTTATAGAAAATGATGAGAATTAGTAATTTTTTTCATTTGAGCATGATATACTTTTAAAACTACAAAGTCGTTAGATATAAATGTTCAAGGTATATTCGTGCAATCTCGTTATAGTATCATAGATTTATCAGCGTTAGCGTATAATTATGCTGTTGTGCAAAATAAAGTTGGCAGTGCAAAAATTATGGCTATTGTCAAAGCAAATGCTTATGGGCATGGACTTGTTCAAGTCTCTCAATTTTTACAAAAACAAGGAGCCAATTATTTTGGTGTTGCGTTTATCGAAGAAGCTATAACTTTACGTCACTCTGGAATAACTTTGCCAATATTAGTTTTAGGGGGTGTTATAGCTGAACAGATTCCTTTGTTTTTGCAATATAATATTGATATTATGGCGTCATCGATTGAAAAGTTGCAAGCAATTGATGCTTGTGCTCAATCATCTGGTGTGCAAGCTCGAGTGCATCTTAAAATTGATACTGGTCTTGGTAGAATTGGGGTCAGAGATACTAATGCCTATGAGTTTTTTAGCTATGCAGTTAGCTTAGCGTCATTACAAATTATTGGAGTTGCTTCTCATTTTGCAACTGCAGATGATCCAGATATGACGTACATGCTCGATCAATGTAAAAAATTTGATCGAGTGACTCAGTTTTTTCCTGATCATGGATTGCCTATGCCTTTGCGTCATATTGCAAATTCTGGTGCGATTATGCAGTTGCCAGAATCTTATTTTGATATGGTGCGACCAGGAATTATGTTGTATGGAGTTTATCCGCAATCATGGATGAAAAAAATATGTGCTTTACGGTCAGTGCTTTCATTGTATGCTCGCATTGTTTATTTTAAAGTTGCTTATCAGTCAACTGGCATAAGTTATGGTTTGTCGTGGAAGGCGCCTGAAACAACACGAATTATTACTTTGCCGGTTGGCTATGGTGATGGATATCCTCGATCTTTATCGAATAAAGGATATGTTCTTATGCAAGGCATACGATACAATATTGTAGGCAATATTTGCATGGATCAGATGATGATTGATATCAAAAAAGCTCCAGCTTACTGTGGTGATGAAGTTGTTTTGATTGGACGATCAGGAGAGCAAGAAATTACTGTCAATGATCTTGTAGATTGTTATGCAGGCTCAGCCTATGAATTTTTGGTGTTGTTAAATGCTCG
>CANCGK010000060.1 GCA_947377595.1 bacterium
ATTCAATTGTTCTATATCAGTTTGACGAATAATTGTCTGTAAGTCCTGTGTTATTTTTGATACAGGTGTTATGTGCGTATCGACAGAATTATTTTTTTCAAGAAAAATAGATACATCGTCTAAAGACGGTTGATCTACAGATTTAGAATTGATGCTATCTGCAACAGGTATATCTTGAGCCTCAACAAAGGCTTGATTTTTTTGATTTTCTATGATGTTTTTTGATGCATGATATTGACGTATGCCTTGTAGAGTTTCATCATATTTTGCTTTGTGTTCAGCTTGTAATACCATATCTAATGGTGCGGTTTGTATAGCCTTTGGTTGGTGGACGCCTTGATCTTGATAATATAGGTGATTATTTACATGAACCGATGCTTGGGTATAAGAATTTTGATGTAAGAATAAGATGATGATGCCACTAAGAGTATAGTATAGATGCTTCATACTATATACCTTTATAATTTTTTTAAAATGATTCGATTTCATCAGTATGATAATAATTATTAATTTTTGTTGTTAGTGCTCCAAGTACTAATTGTAGATCGTGCTCATCATCAGCGTTGACATCTTGAGGCCGTAACATTTTTTTTGCTTTTTGTACGTCGATAATTGCAAGTTGTGCAAGATGAAAATCTTGCTGGTTGTGATTATGTGTATTGAGTAAGTTTTCAAAATAAGCATCTATTTTTGGTATGAAATCTAAAATTTGTTGTAAAGTTAAGTCTGTAACATGTCTGCCAGAAATATCTAATAGTTGACCATTGAGCATTTCTTCTTCGATTCGTAAATCAAAGATATCATTATCATCAGCTTTTGTTGGTAAAATATCACTGATTCCAAAAGAATTGAGTTTTGGCAGAGTTTGGTGTGCAGTAAAAATTGATAAAATAAGTATTATTAAATATAGATGCTTCATCTACGTATCCTTTATTTTTATATGCTCAGGATGTTACTTTGTTGTGGCATCCTGAGCTTTTTTTATATTTTTATTGTGCCATAGAGTTAAGCATTTGTTTTAATTGCGCGGGCAAATTGAGTTGATTAATATTTGTTTTAATTTGTGTGATTTGAATTTTTATATCATTTGATAGATCTTGTGGTTGTAATTGTTTTGATGCTCTGACAAGATCAATTACAGCTTTGACTGCAACTTGTAAATCAGATTTATTTTGTGTCTTATTTGTTATTAAAGTTTGAATATAATTTTTTGTTAATGTCATAAAAGCTATGAATGATTTTTGAGTGATAGGGCTTCCTATTTCTTCTGCGATGCGACTATCAGATGCGGCAGTCCTTGCATCTTTTTGTCGAGGATTTTGTGCTGTGATATCGCTAAATCCATTAACTAATTTTGCATCCATCAAGCAACTTGCTGATATAAATGTAAATGTCATGATATTTTTAATAATTCTTTTTTTCATAAAAAGCCTCCAGTATTAAATCGCATTATTCCTGTTTGAAATAATAGTAAAGCAATTGCTTGATGTAAAACAAGAGTTTGTAGTTTGCTTGATCAAAATAAATATTGTGTGTAGATAGAAATTAATTTGAATAGTTTGATTTAATCAATAGATACGATATGATTTTCTCATTGGCATGATGTATATTTATAAAAGAAAGGTGATTGTATGCATAAAAAAATAGCATTTTTTGTGTTAGTGTTGACAGGTTTATTGCAAGCGAGTGAAAATGAAGGTGCTTCTGTCGATATGTCAATATCTGATGCTTTAGCTCTTGCAAATCCTACAACGGAAAAAGATTTTAAAGCGATGAAGCGATCGTGGAAAAAAGATAGTGGTCGTAACTTTTTATTACATAAAAATTTAGGCAAATTAAATGGTGTGCGATTGGAAAGTTGTGATGTACAATCAGCAATTGATATTGAAAAGATGCGTGACCAAGATTTGACTTTTGAACAAAGAGAATTATTATCACAGTCGATAGAGTCATCGATTTCGCAGATGAATGAAAATTTAAAAAAGTTCATAAGATGTCAAAAATCAACTGAAGTTTTGGCGGAGCAAATAGATAAAAATGTATTAGAATTACAGTCTATGAAAGGACCAAGTCAAGAAGATATTGGTATGGATGTTGATTCTCAAAAAAAAACATGTATAGCAAGAAATAAAAAAGCAAATAAAGAACTATTTGAGGTTTATAAAATTGTAGAACAGGCGCGTCAAACAGTTTTTAAACGTGCAGAACAAGCCCAAATAGATCAATATGCTTTATATGCTCGTAACTATTATTTAGAGGAAAAAGTGAGTCGAAGACAAGCTGAAATTTCAGAGTATTCTCCTCAACTTACACAATCTCTGACCAAATTTCATTTGGCATTATATGAAGATAATAGCACAATGAATAAAATAACGGTGAAGCAAACACAACGTGCTGTTGCTTTGAAAGAACAATTGCAAGCTGAGTTGTCTGCGCTGAAAGAAGCTAGAAGCAAAAAAGAAAAAGAAATTGTTTGCGAAGAAGTTGAGTCAAAAAGAAAAAAAATTGAATAACTTTTTTAAAGTGTATGGAGTGGCACAATCGATCTCATCGAACACGCCACTCCATATTTTTTGATTATAGTACACTTTTAAAAAGCTGTACAAATTTTTGACCACGGGCTTTGTAGTCGGTAAACAGATTAAAGCTTGAACCACCTGGAGAAAATAAAATGTTCGATGGTCTGGTTATCCTTAAAGCTGCTGGATGGGATGATGAATATTTAATAGTGCTGATTGGTTACCCCTGGATCAAAATAAATATTGTGTGTAGATATCAATTAATTTAAATGGCTTTATTTAATTGATGAATGCGATATAATTTTCTTATTGATATAATATATATTTATGAAAAAAGATGATTGTATGCATAAAAAAGTAGCTCTGTTTGTGTTCATGTTGACAGGTTTATTGCAAGCCAGTAAAGATGAAGGTGTTCGTATCCACATTTCTGATGACTTTTCAGATATATCTGATTCTGATAATGATGTTTTTATATCCTCTGATGCGTCAGCTCTTGCAAATCCTACAACGAAAAAGGATTTTAAAGCGATGAAGCAAGCGTCGAAAGAAGATTGTTGTTCTAAAACTTTAAAACATAAGAGTTGGCTTAAATTAAGTCCTTTAAGAAGTAAAATATGGGCTAAACGCTCAAAAATTGACATTGAAAAGGTCAAGCAGACAGATTTGACTTCTGATCAATCAAAAGAAGAATTATTAGAGCAGATAAATGTATTGCTTTCAGATATAAGTCAACGTGCAAAAAAAATCATGACCCATGAGCAAGAAAAGAAGAGATTATCAGTGGCCATAGATAATACTGCATTACGATTAGCGTTTGTGAAAGAAAAAAATCAAAGATATATTGATGAGGTTATTGCTTCTCAAGCAACTAAATCTATAGCAAAAAACAAAAAAACGCATAAAAAAATGTTGCAGCTTTTTACAATTATACAAAAGACATCGCGAGAAATTTTTAATCTTGAACAACAAGCCGCAAGAGAGCGACTTGCTTTGTGTACTAAAATGTATCTTATAGATGCAAAATTGAATCGAAAACAAACTTCAATTTCAGGTCATTTGGCTCAACATACAAAAAATGTGACTGAATTATATTTGTCATCATGTGTATCTAATAAAAAAAAGACACAAGAGGCATCGGATGAAAAAAAGCGTCTAGTTGAATTGAACGAACAATTGCAAGCTGAGTTGTCTGCGTTGAAAGACGCTAGAAGAAAAAAAGACAGAGAAATTGTTTGCGAAGAAGTTGAGTTAAAAAGAAAAAAAATTGAATAACTTTTTTAAATGTATGGAGTGGTGTGTTCGATGACATCGAGTGCGCCACTCCATATTTTTTGTTTATGATATACTTTTAAAAAGATGTACAAATTTTTGACCACGGTCTTTGTAGTCGATAAATAAATCAAAACTTGCACCACCTGGAGAAAATAAAATATTTGATGGTGTCGTGATGCTTGTAAGGCATGCTTGCCAGGATGCATCGAGATCTGGATGGTCGTGGCATGGGATTTTTAATGTCTTGCATATATTTTTTATGGATTGCGCTTCGTGACCGAATGCAAAAATTTCGATATTTTTATGTTGTAAGCTTTCAAATAATTGTGTGCGATCAGCACCTTTGCTCAATCCGCCAACAAATAGTTTTATTGGTAAATCGTTTTGTTTTTCGATACTTTCTACCGCTTGTAAGGTTGCTTGCCAGACGGTTGATTTTGAATCATTGTAAAAACAAGATCCATTCCATGAACCGATTTTTTGTAATCGATGATCTGGGATCTCAAGTTCTTGAGCAATTTTTGCAAGATGTTGTAATGGCAGGTGTCGCATATCAAGTGCAGCAATAATAATTAACCAGTTTTCATCAAATGTTATGGCAGGCAGATGAGTAAGATCAAAAATTAGATGAATTTGATTTTCTATGATTTTATAGATTTTGCGATCATCAAGATAATAGATAGTTGTACCATGATATGATATAGATTCTTGCGGACCTATTTTTTTTGGGCTAAAAAAATTCCAACCAGATTGTATGGGGTGTATGGCGGAAATTTCTTGCAGTAATTGTAAAGGTAGTAGGGCTTGTTGATTTTCTTTTTGATGTAGAAAAATCTGTGCTTTTGCTAAAAAATATTCTTGCATGTTCGTATGATGATCTAAATGATTTGCGTACAAGTTGGTGATGATAGCAAGATCTGGAGCAAAATTTTGTGATTGTTGTAGCTGAAAGCTAGAAAGTTCCAAAATAACTGTATCGCATGTGCTTTGAGGATTGCTGATAAGATTGAGCATGCCGTAGCCGATATTGCCTGCAGCACATGCATGAATATCCATTTTTTGTAAAATTAAAGTCAGTAAGTGCGTGATGCTTGTTTTGCCTAAAGAGCCTGTAACGGCAATAGTTGACCATGTTGCATGGGCTTGATAGAGGTCTAGTTCTGATATAAATTTATCACGAAAATCTTGATAATCATGTAATGGAATTCCAGGACTGACTAAAATAAGATCATTATCATGTAAAAATTGTTGTATGGATTGGCTGTTTTGTGCATGAACTGTGACATGATGCGATGCATTGGGCAGGGTAATTTCTTTGTTGTCTAAAATGTCGATTTTTGCTACAGGCAGTTGATCAAAATAGGTTAAAGCTGACTTGCCAACAACACCAAATCCCCAAATTCCTATTTTTTTATCAGTAAAATTATTCATTATGTCCCCATGGAATATTAAAAATAGGTAGTTTTTCTAATTGTCGCACAGCTTGTGCGACAATTTCATAAGATGTATAAAATGCTTGCATGCGAAATATGTTTGATCGAGAAAATCCAGTTACTCCTGGAAAATAAGATTGAATATCACGAGCTAAAATTTCAATTGTTTGAGATCCCCAACCATTGTTTTTTTGTTGTATTGAAATTATTTTTCCAATATTCCAATACATTTTTAATAATTCATTGTTAACTGATAATAAGGCTTTTGTTTGAGCTTGTTGAATATATTTTTTAATTTTAGATAATATTTTTGCATATTCTTGAAGTTCTAAATTATTTTTAGTTTTTATTATAACTTTTTTCATATCAAGCACTTTTGATTTTTATATTTATTTTATATCAAAATAGGTTAAAGCTGACTTGCCAACTACGCCAAATCCCCAAATTCCTATTTTTTTATCAGTAAAATTATTCATATTCATCTTGTTTTGTTATACTACAATCTTAAGAATTATTAATAGTATTGAGTATACAAAAAGGTTGATCTATGAGCAATCACGAAGAAAAAGAAAAAAATGTTGTC
>CANCGK010000061.1 GCA_947377595.1 bacterium
CGCGCTTTTACTTGCATAAGGCTGAAAAACACGAGATGACTTTATCTCCTGTTCTTTCTTCGCAAACACAATAGTATTCAAATCATCTAAAATACTCAGTCTTTTATCAGGTGACAGCGAATACAATAAATGTACAAACCTCGTCGTCGGTGATTATGAACGTTTTTCTGCAGCATTTATCGCTGTATACATTCCTAGCAAAACCAATAAACCATAACATTGTTTTTTATTCATAACACAAAACCTTTATTTTATTTTATATATTAACTATAACGAAAAATCTGTTAATATGGGCCAGAAGAAATTAAATTCGCCCTTTAGGCTTACAATTATCGCAACTATAAATCGAAAGGGTGCCAGTCAATGTTGGAAATGCACGTTGAATGTCTTCCTGGAGCTCCTGGTTTTTTATGCTACAGGTGCAACATCCAAAATAAATAACACCACCATCACCACACCCCGCGACAAAACTTTGCTTTCTTGCCCCAGTCAAAGATTTTTATCAATACGCGCTTGACGCAAAAAAGCGTGTATTATTTTAATACCATCCAGAAAAAATGGAATCCGATTGAGGTTGACGACATTGTTCGCAGCTAAATACTCCATTACGAGATTCACTGAACTCTAGATTCTCTAATGTCAATGCAATACAAGGGCACTTCAACCTATCAGCTCCATAGGTCTTAAGCCAATATCTTTTAAAATCATCAGGGGATTTACATGCGGGAAGAACCGGCGTAGCAAAATATCCTGGATAATACAAACCATCCTCATCTTGGACTCCTGGTGAACGCCTGCACCATTCTTCGATCGACAGACTCTTGCCTTCACCTTCGCCGCATCCTGCAACGGGACTTGGCGTTCTTGACGCGCTTTTACTTGCATCAGGCACAACAATAGAACTCGAAGAGTTCTTGCCTGAACATGAAGCCTCTGGCGAAGCATTTATCGCTGTATGCATCCCTATCAAAAACAATAAACCATACAATTGCTTTTTATTCATAACGCAAAACCTTTATTTTATTTTATACTTTAACTCTATATGAATAATATCATATTTTTTTAAATCTAAAAAATGGTTGTCAGAATTTTTAAAAAAATCAATTTTGCATAAATATTTATCAAGCAAATACTACAAACGATATTGTCTGACAATCAACTCTCTTGCTAATTGCATTTGTCTATTCATATCAGTAGTACAATTAATTTTTTCTTCCAGAGAGCTTTTAAGACTTGGAAATTCATCAATATCAGGGTACGCTGCATCCAAACTATCTACAAGCTGATGCTGTTCTTTATGCAACGCACATATTGTCATCTGTTTAACATCAGGCAAAATTGATAAATTATGCTCAACAGATTGCTTGATTTTAATTTTCTGTTCAACATATAATCTTTTTTCAATCTCGTTGCGTGGGACCCCAAATTGCGGAACTAAAACTCGCATAGTCGTTCGACCACACTGACATATTTCACTACGCAACAATTGAGTTGCAAAAAATGATTGCAAATCAATGACATGAAATAAATTACAACAAAAAAAACAACACACCCGAGAGATTTTCTTCATATTTTAAGCCCAAAAAAAACACTATAACATAATTTAATCATACGCATATATTTTCTAATGGCAAATAAATCGACAAATAATAAAACAATGCAATTTCACGCAAACCCTTCTATAATGATATAATAAGAGCAGTACAATAATCATCATTCATTATTATAAAAAAAATATGACAACTACAAAAAAAAACCAAAAAAACGACCTATTATATTTATTAGAACTTATCCCAAGCTCTGACCATATTTTTGAAAAAATAAGTGTACAAAATAGACTTGAACAAATTTTTTATCAATGCTCACAACATCTAGATTTTACTATTGATTCATGCGATATCATGTTAGATTATGTTGCCATCACTCTGTACGTCAATTCATCAAAAAACATCGACGATCTTGCAAACAATATTCGACAACAAAGTAGCGATCTGATGATACAAGAATTTAAGCCTCGCCAAGAGCTCCTGTCCGAAAATAGCATATGGGATTTTGATTACAATCTTGAATTAATCAATTAATCAGATTATAAAAAAGATCCAACAGTCATCGCACAACAACAAAAAAGAGCGGTAATCAATCCGCTCTTTTTTACCATCCGACAATCTTACAATCAATATTTTTTCAACTTACACTCGACTATCATCATAGCATTTATTACTATCACGCAAAGCAGCAACAACCCCAGCAAGAAAAGATGCATCTTGTTCTGGCAGTTCAGGTAAACGATCAGGCAAGAAAGATTTAAGGCCTAATGCCTTATACGGATCTTGCACAGATTGCCCCATAAGCCATGCAAAACAATGGCGTGGCTCAACCGGGCGATAAACATGAGCATAACAATAACGAGATTGCGTACCTATATTTACTTCAACAACCTGCCCTACAACGTGCAAGCCGACACTTGCAATCATATCACCAGCTGCAGCACGATGAAATGTATGAGCATACGTAGAAAATCCTTGATAGCGACCAAGCTCATTTTCTTGTAAAATAATAGCGTGTGAATCTTTTTCTAATACAGCAATAAAAACATTATCTGCTGATCGATCAAATGCAACTTTTTTATCACCTGCGATCAATTCATATAAGCTCGATATAAAACATAAAAACATCAAGTATTGCAACTGCATAAAAATCCTTCACTAAAAAAATCTTTCTCATCTACGTTATACATACTATCTTGATGCATATAAAAACTACAAGAAAAAAGCGGAGATAAATCCGCCTTTTTCTTTACAAAAAATTACTCAACGATCATATAATTATTGCAAAGCTTGCACACAACGATTGCACAACTGCTTTTCTTGATCAAATGCATCCAATCGTTCCCACTGCCAACAACGAGCACATTTACCACCATCAGCTTTTACACTATGAACAAAAAGACCTGGTGCCACTTGCGCCATTGATTGAGATTGCAAAGTGATCACAACTTGCGAAACAATAAAATACTCCTTCAAGAAATGCTCTAAACTTTGACCTTGCTGAGCAACCAAAGCAAATAATTTTTCAATTTTTGCATATGATTTTAAATCAAAATTCATATGTAATCGAACTTGCGCATCAAGAGAATGTTTAATGACACCTTGACCACGCAAATCTTCTAAAGATTTTAAAACTGCATTGCGCAATTCTTTCATTGCATCCCACAACGAATGAAATTCTATCAATGCGTTATACTCTTGCACAACAACATCTGTGGTATTTTGATGATGCATTGGCCCAACTTGATTTTTCATTGCAAACAAACGCTCTTTAACCCACGATAGATCATTAAAATCTTGCAAATGAATTGATCGCTTTTTATCACTTTGATAACAATCTGCTATCAACTCTGCAGTAAATGATAGCACTGGAGCCATAGCTTTGGTTAAAGTATCGACAATGTAATAACAAACAGTTTGAGCCGATCTGCGCTCAAAACCATTCGATTTTTCAACATATAAACGATCTTTGATAATATCTAAATAAAATGAGCTCAACTCTTTAACACAATAATCAGCAAGATCATGAAACACTGCTGTTGTTTTACGATCTTTATACGCTTGCAAAATCGCTTGGTTGACTTCATCTAATGTACACAACGCATACTGATCAATTAACAACATGTTTTCAAGAGCAATTGCATCACGTTCAAAATTAAAATCATATAAATTTGATAATAAAAATCTGCACGTATTACGAATTTTACGATGCACTTCTGCAACATTACTCATTAAGTTTTTAGAAACGATAGGATCACTATCATAATCGTTACTTGCAACCCATAAACGAAGACCGTCATTTCCCATATCTTTAATAATGTCACCTGGAGTAACAACATTACCTATCGATTTGGACATTTTACGACCTTTTTCATCAACCGTAAAACCATGAGTCAAAATCTCTTTCATCGCAGGCTCTTGGTGCAATGCTAAACTCGTTAACAATGAACTCTGGAACCATCCTCGATGCTGATCTTTACCTTCTAAATACATGTCTGCAGGATACAACACGCCAACATTTTCTGATTGCATTGCAAAATGACTCACACCAGAATCAAACCAAACATCTAAAATGTCAGATTCTTTCGTTAATTTTTTACTGCCACACTTATCACAAGCATGCAATAAAGTTTCAACCGCTACATAATCCCAATATTCAATACCAGAAACTTGAACCCCTTGCGCTACTTGTTCAATCATTTCTGTGGAAATATGAACATGATTACAATCAAGACAAGACACTGCTGGAATTGGCACACCCCAAGAACGTTGTCTAGACAGGCACCATTCTAATCGGCCAGAAACTGTTGCCGCAAGACGGTTTTTACCCGTTTCTGGGATCATGCGCATATTTGCAATCGCTTGCAATGCGCGTTCTTTTAAATTATGTTGCGATAAATCACAAAACCATTGCTGGGTAGCACGGAAAATCAATCCCTGATGACAACGCCAACAATGTGGATATGAGTGACGAATTGATGTTTTGTGTAATAAATTACCGGCTTGTTCAATTTTTTTCAACACGGCCCATTGACCATCCGTTACGAACATACCAGCCAAATCTGCCGGAATAATATCTGCAGTATATCGTCCATCAATAGTTAATGGTGAATAAATTTCTAAACCATTTCTTACGCCAATTTCGTAATCTTCTGGACCACAACCTGGCGCACTATGCACACACGCTGTACCATCTTCTAACGAGACAAACTGATCTGCGATAACAGGAACTTGAAAATTTTCTATAAAAGGATGACAAACTTTTTGACCAATCAATTGCTCAGCTGAAATATCTGTAATAATTGTCGCAGTTACTCCTAGTGTTGCAGCAACTTTTGCAACTAAGTCTCGAGCAAGAATCACGAATTGATCATGCATTGCAACCAACTGATACATTGCTCCTGGTTTAAGCACAACCGCACGATTTAATGGCAATGTCCATGGAGTAGTTGTCCACACCAGCAAACTTACTTTTGTATCAACTACATCAGGAGCAAATTTTGATACAGTTTGCGCATCAAAAGGAAATTGCACGTACACTGACGGATCTTTACGTTCTTCGTATTCGATTTCTGCATTTGCTAAAACGGTTTGACAATGCATACACCATGGCACAGTTTTTTGCTTACGTGCAATATATCCCTTGCCAACCATAATCCCAAAAGCTCGCAATGTTTGCGCTTCATAAATAGGATCCATCGTTGTGCATGATTTATCCCACTGCATCAGCAAACCTAAATCTCTAAACTGTTGTTTTTGAATATCAACCCATTTTTGAGCGTAGGTACGACATGCTTTTTTTAAAGCAATCGGATCATGTTTGATATCAGGATTTTCTCCTGCAACTTTAAACTCAATCGGCAAGCCATGACAATCCCACACAGGAACAAAATTGACATGTTTACCAGACATCCGTTCTGACTTTGCAACAATATCTTTTAAAATTTTATTATAAGCATGGCCAAGATGAATATCTCCATTTGCATAAGGTGGGCCATCTGGCAAAATAAATTGCTCTTTACCCGCATTATGCACATCTGCCAATGCATATAATTTTTCAGATTCCCAGCGCTGCAACAATTGTTTATCATA
>CANCGK010000062.1 GCA_947377595.1 bacterium
TAGCTGAGTTGTTACGAAAAAAATAGGAATGGTAATGAAAATTGTAATACTATTGAGCTTAATGCTGTATTCTAGTTTTGGGCAGGCGCAATTTATCGGATTTAAAGAAAACGTATCGAAAGATAGTTTTTTGGGTCTTGGGATAACATCTTGTTCGACAACAACTCATGATACAAAAAAGAATTACCAAAAAGCTTATGTGTGCGGTAATGATACGATTTCTCAATTACTTCATCTTAATTTTTTAAGTCCACAATTTTTAGGACAGCAATTTTATATTTTTAATGATTTTATGTATTGGATGAGCTCTCGTAATCAAATGGGGCAGTGGAACGGTAAAGATGCTCAGCAAGCAGCTCATGAACAAAAAGCTGCTGCGCAACCAGATCAAATTTTTGGTCCGGGAGCTTTTATGATAGTGCTTGGGACTTCATCGTATCTACAAACGATTGCAGATCAAGCACAAGTGTGTCCAGAAGGCCAGACATTACTGGTAGCTCAATTAAAATATAATAACGGCGACTCTTTGCATTGTTGGTCACAAGATATGCTATGCGTTGCACCAACAGATAGTTTTGAAATACAGGTTACTTCTGATATTGATACCGCTTTTGTTGGGCATCAAAAAAATATTTCATCAGGTAATCTAGATATTGATTGGATGCAAGATCCAGGACCTGCTGCAAATTATCAACAAGCGAAGGATAGTCCTCGGCGTGTTAGGTTGATCAAGCAGGCTGGCGTAGTTGTTCCGACAGTTCAAAAAAGCAGTGCAACATCTGTAACTGGTCCTAAAAAATAATAAAAATTAAGCAAAGGGATTGGTTGTAAATCCTATGAGCTGGCATTCTGGTTGTGGTTTCATGCCATAGGCTTTGTAGACCATATCTTGCATCATGAGCGTTAAATTAAGAATATCTTGGCTTGATCCTTGTTTATGATTGACGATCATGTTTGCATGTTGGTGAGAAACAATTGCTCCTCCTACAGATAATTGTCCTTTAACGCCAAGTTGATCTAAATAGTAGGCTACGTAGATTAATTTTTTTTCTGTATGAGCTACTTCGTGTGGATGAAAATTTCTAAAAAAGCTACCACATGTATTTTGATACGGATATCTTTTTTGACGATGACGTGTAATTTCTACAGATCTGCCACGAGCAAAAGCAGCAGTCAGTGCATCGACTTTTGTGAGTTGAAATGTCGCATTGATAACAAAATATTCTTGATTTTGTAATTTTGATTGATCATAGCCAAATTCTAGCCATGATGTATCGACGGTCATAATTTCGTACGTTTTTTTATTGATGAGTGTTGCGCAGACTAAAAATTGTTCGAGTGCAAATTCATAATAATGAAGATTAATATACACAGCACCCCCGATGTTGCCAGGAATGCCACTAAATTCTTCTAAGCCAATGATTTGATGATCCAAGCAATGTTTGATGAGGTCTTCGATGGCAACGCCAGCGCCAGATGTCACAAGGACATCGCGATCATTGATTGATTGGACTGTGATTTCTTGTAAGGCTGGTCGAATAACAAGCCCATTAAAACCTTCATCACTGATTAAAATATTGGCACCGCCACCTAGAACAAAAATATCAAGTTTGTTTTGGTCTGCAAATTGCAATGCTTGTACAAATTGTTGAGCAGAAGTGGGTTGTGTAAAAAAGCGAGCTTTGCCGCCTGTGCCAAAAGTGTTTTTATCAGCAAGTGAAATATGTTCTTGCACAATAAAAGACGCATCGTGTAGCGTTGAAAATTCTTGGTGATGATCGATCATGAGGCGTCCTTTATTATGTTTAATAATTTATGCTCGTCGTGCAGAAATTCTTGAATCTCTGGTGATTGTTTGTTTTGTTGCAACTAAATTTTTACAATTTTCGCTACAGCAATTTGCAAATTGAGTATTGCAAGGAGCGCATACCGTAAAATGTTTATTGCATAAAGCGTTTAAGCAGTTTGTGTAATCATCAGATTTTGTTGGGCAGTGTAAGCAATTTGATAAAATATCATGATTTGCACGAACTGTGATACGATTATCAAAAACGTAATTTTTGCCTCTAAAATGACCTTCTGGGTATTTTTCGATATAACGAACAATACCACCTTCGATTTGATATACTTTTTTAGCAACATTTTTTTGTACTAAGTAAGCTGTTGCGCGTTCGCAACGGACGCCACCTGTGCAGTACATTAAAACTTCTTTATCTTTGTAACGTTCTAAGTTTTGATCAACATACGCAGGAAATTCTCTAAATGTTTTAATATTCGGATTTTCTGCGCCTTCAAAGCGACCTACTTCCCATTCATAATCATTACGAGTTTCTAGAACAATTAAATCATCAGGGCGATTGCTTAAAAGTTCATGAGTTTGATCTGGAGTTAAGTGAATGCCAGTATCTTGAACAGTGACTTGTACTGGATCAACGCCCATGCGTACGATTTCGTTTTTTACACTAATTTTTAATTTAGGAAACGAATCAGCACCGCCAGCAGCTGTTTTAAAATCTATGCCACCAAATAATTCGTGATTATTCATAGCATCGATATATTGTTGACATTCTTCATCACTGCCACCAAGAGTACCGTTGATACCTTCGCCAGCTAAAATAATGCGACCTGTCAGGTGTAAGCCTTCACACAATGATCGTTGCCATTTTGCTATTGCGGCGGGGTTTTCGATATTAACATATTTATAATAAAGTAAAATTGTTCCCATGAACTATCCTTGTATAAAATTTTAGATGAAAAGTGTTGATATATTGATGAGTATAACATGATGCAAAAATGTCGTCGAGTACCAAAAGTATCATCTTTTCATATAGCATTGTTTTTCACGAGGCTGTGTTGCTGTATTTCTTCCTGTATTTTTATTGTAAAGTTGTATAAAATATTTTTGTGCAATTAATCTTTGTGTAAGCGCATTTTGATTTATTGGTCGCAGTTTGAATATTTTTATGCATGATAGGATGAGGATGATTTTAAGATTTTTTTATGTAGTGTTGCTAGCTTTACAATCTTATAGAGTTGTCGCTAGTGTTGATTTTCCGCCTTTTAATTGGCATGAGCATTTTATAAAAAAAGAAGAAGCATATATGAGCCAGATTAAAGATGATATGGAGAAGATTCAACATGAGTGTTATGTGGCTAAACTTGGGGTCAAGATTGAAGAAGTTAAAATTTCTACAGAATTACCAAATAAAGAATTATATGTTACACGTCAACAAGATAACCGTTCGTCTTTGGTTGTGTGTGATAATAAGCCGCTATTTAATAGTTTATTAGCGCGTAAAAATCCTCTAGTGCTTAATAAAAATAATAGAGGTAAAACGTTAGTACATACTGCGATTAAATATCGACGAGATGCTATGTTTTCTGATTTGTTAAAACAAACAGATATCGATCTTAATGCACAAACTCCTGATGGACAAACAGCCGCGCATTATGCTGTGTTTCATAATTCACCTCGTTCTTTAATAAGTTTAGCATTTTGTAAAGCTGATTTAAATTGTGCTGATAACGAAGGCAAAACTCCATTAATGCTTGCAGCACAATTAGATCGTCAAGAGATTGTAAAGCTTTTATTGCAATTGAAAGCATCTTCTGTCGATATTCATGCTCGTAACAATAATGGTTTGCAGGCTTTGCATTATGCAAAATCTGTACCAGTCGCTCAGGCATTAATTGCTCAAGGGGCAGATGTTCAAGCAAAAAGTCGCTATGGACATACGCCAGCAGCTATGGCGGTGTTGCATAAACAACCAGAGGTGTTACGTTTATTATCTGAAAATTATGGGTCTGGTGTTGATTACGTCAGTGATACAGGTAAAAATTTGTTGTTTTTTGCACGCGATGTCCACTCAGCAGATATATTGTTATCTGCAGGTGTTGATATTCATGCTCATGATGACGATTATCAAACTCCTTTGCATGCAATAGCCAGAAAAACATCAGATGAAAATATGATTGATAGATATATGCAAGCAGGAGCATTTTTTGATGCAATCAATATTTTTGGATTAACGCCATTGCATGTTGTATCTCAGCCACATATAGCACGAGCATTACTTGTATATGGAGCTCCTGTTAATTACGCTTATTGTAAAGCAATAGGTACAATTGCTTTACAAAGAAAAACTTTAAATCAAGCAGGTTTGCAGGTTATAGAAAAAAGACATGTGTATCGAACAGGATTGCCTGCCTTAGGATATCATATGTTGCCAGAAGAGAGTAGCTATGTAATAAATACAGATGGACAAAAATATCAAGCTAATCCAAGAGGCAAAACATATTGGGCAGATATTCCAGAATGTTTATTAAAACATTCACAAGAGGAACCATTATTTGTTCCTCATAGACCAGACCATAATATGATTAAAGCACAATATAAATTTTTAGATAACATAGTTCAAAGGCATGAAAATTATCAAGTCCAAACAGGTCATCGTAAAAAAGAGAGTGACTTTATTACTTTTGCGCAAGAACATCAAGATCGATTAAAAAAATCAGCACAACAATTAGGTATGGTAAGATCTGTAGATGCAAGTGTTGCATCAGCAGATGTTGTTCAAAATCCAGTTAGTCAGTCTACGATTGTTACTACGCCACGGTCTTCATTGCTCGCAACGATGCAAAAATATAACAAACCAAGTAATGATTCGATGGTTTAAAAGCAAAAAAGGGAGTTAGTTACAAAACTGACTCCCTTTCGATTAGTGCGATGAGCTGAATGTTTAATAATCCATGGAACGTTGAGCGATTTCATTGTGTATCATTTCTGCTCTGATCGATGGTCCTTGATGAATAGCATTTTGTGTAAAATCAAAGATCCATCGAGTGATAGCAGATTTTTTAAACAATAAATAAAACTGTTGAGCGGCATACAAAGCTGTGTACTCTAAGGGTTGAGCGATTGATTGTATGATATGTTCGTGTGTAGATGTTGCAGGGATGTAAGGTAATACAGTTTTATTTTCAAGTTCAAATAATATATCAACTTCATCGTTTTCAAACAATAATAAAGCCTGTTGTAGCGTAGCAAGATCTGCTTGTTTACAAGCAAATTGATCAGCTTTTTCTTCTTGATAACGAAGTAATGCAATGATGCCTGTAATAAAAGCAAGACCTTGACCAGTTGCTAAAATTCCTGGAATTTTTGATGGCAGGCCGAGTGTATCAAGTAATGTTGTCGTCGCTTGAGCGCCATCTTTTCCAAGAGCAGATGAAAGTTCTGGTAATTCAATTCCTGCAAAGATATTTTTTTTATCATCTTTATTTGATGGCTCTTTATGTTCTGTAGATTGTGTTTGGGCTGTTATCGTATCAGTTTTTTCAAACTGACGATAGACATATTCTATTCCATGCAGTGCACCAAAGAGTCCTGTCGCAAATACCATAAGATCCCGACTATCTTGATGTATAATGTGCCCAGCTTGGTGTAAAAGCATAAATTCATACAATGCAAGCCTTAGCTTTTCGTTATTGTGTAATGGATAGCCATCAATCACTTTATTATAGATGAGCGCTATTTCTTGCAAGCTTGTTGCATCAAAAAAAATTCGATTTTCGTGGTGCATAATGTTACAAGT
>CANCGK010000063.1 GCA_947377595.1 bacterium
TTGGCAAAACCAAGATAGGTTGACCATCCAGCAACAATAATATTTCCATTTGGTTGTAGTGCAATTGAATATAATTGACTATTGCTTCCAAATGTTGTGGTAATGATTCCGCCAGTATTATTATTGTTCGTATCATGAAAAGAGCCATCAAAAGATCCATCTCGATTAAATCGAGCGATAAGAGCATTGTCAATATTGTTTATGGATGTATATCCAGCAACTATAATTTTGCCATCAGGTTGCAATGCAAGTGCGTATAAAGCTGTTTGAATACCAGCTTTTAGCACAATATAGCCAGGTGTTTGTGATGCATTAAATGTTTCATCGAGAGTACCATCATTGTTATATTGAACAATAACCCCATTATCGCCAGAATATCCAGCAGTAATAATTTTACCATTCGACTGAATTGCAAGTGCTTGTGCTTGATTGATGGTATATGATCCAAAAAAATTAGTTGTCGCTCCATTATGATTAAATGATGTATCTAAGCTCGAAGGGCTTGATAAAATTTTTAAAGATAAGAATAAAGTATAGATAAAGACTGTGACTTTGAAAGTTTGCATGTAATTTTCTCCTTTTTTTATTGGTACGATAAAAGCATATTTTTTGTAAAAATAAAAGAAGAAAATAAAAAAAAGATAGCCGTCAGATCACGACTATCTTTTTATGCAGACTTAAAATAGAAAGTTATTTGGTATTATGACAAGCTTTTTTTATCATGTTCTTTTTTCTTTGCTTTTTTATAAGATTGGCTTTTTATAGCTTTTTTATTTGTATGAGCATGCTTTTTGCTTTTTGTCGAACTATAGTTTGTTGTTAATGCCTTTGGTACATTAATATGTCCGCAGTTGATACATTTATTGCCAGCTCGTGCATGACGTGCGCATTGACAATCGCAATTGGTATGTCCTGGAGCTGCAATTCTCATGCCCCATGCTTCACCTTTGGTTTCATTGTATCCATGATAACTATGTGCAGGTGCACTGCCTAAGCATCCTGCATCGCCGTATAAAAAAGATATTGTTTGTGCAAGTAATAATAAAAAAATCAGTTTTTTCATGATCAGTTTTCCCCCTCTTTTCATGATTGGTGATGGTAATTTCCCTCATGAATAGCATAGAAAAAATACGATTCAAATTGCAATATTTTTTATTAAATTAATTTCACTTGTTTTTAAAGATTAAAAGTTACTGTGATTGAGCATGTAGTTGAGCCATCCTTGAGGTGTGCCTGTATCAAAACGTTGTCCTTTTACTTTGCAAGCGTAGACGCTATAACCTTGTTGTATCATAAGATTTATAGTGTCAGGCAGGAGGACTTCCGTCGATGTAGTTAATGAAGTTTTTGGAATGTAAGAAAAGAGATCGTGATGAAAAATATATCGACCAACGATTGCAAGATTTGATGGAGCATCTTGTTGTGCAGGTTTTTCGACCAATGATGCAATTTTATAACAATGGTCATTGATCTGTTGATCTATTGCAATGACTCCATAAGATGATATGTGTTCAGCTGGTATTTCTTGAACGGCAATAACCATAGCTTTGTAAGTTTGTGCAATATGCATTAAATTTAAAATTTCTGGTGATGAGTCAAAAATGATGTCATCTGGCAGGGCAACGGCAAAAAATTCTTCAGGCTCTATAAAATTTTGAGCTTGCAATAAAGCATCGGCTAATCCTGCAGGATTATATTGATAGTAATAAGAAAAATTAATAGATTCTATTAAATTATTGATACTTGCAACCCGATATTCCTGATTTTTTTCTGCTAAAATTTTATCTAAATGTGTGTTGCTTTGAAAATATTCTTTGATGACATTTTTTTCTGGCGATAAAATAATACCAACATGTTTAATCTGTGCATCATAAGCTTCTTGTACGATGTATTCGATTGCTGGCTTGTTCGAAAGAGGCAGCATTTCTTTTGGAATGGATTTGGTAATGGGTAAAAATCTGCTGCCAATGCCAGCTGCCGGAATGATAAGTTTTGTTATGTTCATGAAGATTTCGTATTTTTTTAAAATAATATTTTTATAAAAATCTCAAGTTCAATAGACATGAAATTGTTATTGAACTTGAGATAGATTTTGTGAGCGATTTAAGTTGCTGATCTATTAAAATTGTTCTAAAAATTCTATTTTACCGCTATGAATAAGTCGGATATCAGTGATGTGATATTTTAACATAGCAAGACGTGTTAAGCCTGATCCAAAAGCAAACCCAGAATAAATCGTAGGGTCAATGCCAGCATTACGCAAAACATTGGGATGAATTAATCCAGCACCTAATAATTCTATCCAGCAGGTATGTTTGCAGGTTGAACATCCTGTTGTGCAAAACGGACATTGTGCATCAATTTCTAACCCTGGTTCGACAAATGGGAAAAATCCAGGCCGTACGCGTAGTTGTAAAGATTTACCAAAAAGTTTATCTAAAAATTCTTTTAACACTGCAAGTAAATTTGCAATCGAAATGTTTTTATCGATTAACATACCTTCAATTTGCATAAACATAAAATCATGTGAAGCATCAGTTGCTTCGTTACGTAAAGCTCTGCCAGGACAAATGATTGCAATCGGTGGCGTTTGTTCACGCATGGTTTTGATTTGCACGGTCGATGTGTGAGTTCGTAATAATCGTTGCATATCCGGCAACCAAAAAGTATCAGATTCTGCACGAGCAGGGTGGTCTGCAGGAATATTTAATGCACCAAAATTGTTATAATCGGTTTCGAGCTCAGGCCCATCTGCAACAGCAAAGCCCATCGACATAAAAATATCTTCGATTTCTTGTGTGATATAGGTGTAAGGGTGTAAGCTGCCTTGTTGTAAAGGTTTGCTTATGGTCACATCAAAAGCTGCGGCTTTGCGGGCAATAAGTTCTTGCTCACGAGCAAATAATAAAGCCTGTGTTTGTTGGTGTAATTCTTGAAACTCTGCTTTTAATTGATTACATGCAGGACCAAAAGTTTTTTTATCATCTGCAGATAAATCTTTTAATTGTGTCATGAGGTCTGCTAAAATTCCCTGTCTGCCTAAATATTTTACTCGAATCACTTCAAGATCTTGGTGATTGTTGACATTGATCAGGTCAGAGCGAAAATTATTGCGAATAGATTCTATGGTACTATGCATTGATTATCCTTGCCATAATAATGGTCTAAAAATGCTTTTTTATATTGTATAAGGGTAACAGACAGTTGCATAGTTTGCAATTTCAGAACGCGTCATAAGGCTGAAATGATAGAGACTTAGTTTTCTGTTATTTTTTATTTGACAAATATGATAACCTGCGGTATTCTTTATTTTGTATTTGATCTATTCAGATCATTCTTTTCGAAATTTTTCTTAGTAGCCCAGGTAGCTCAGTGGTAGAGCATCTGCCTGAAGAGCAGAGTGTCGGTGGTTCGATTCCATTTCTGGGCACCATTTTCTTCATTATTATGTATTGTATATTCCACGTATGTGGATTTTTTTGTGTCTAAAACGTTTTTACCATTGCCTGATAGATAATTTAATATCCAAAGGTTAATTTGCAAAAAGCATAGAAGTTTTTTGTTTTTTTAAAATTCTTATAGCCATTTGCAAATACCCCCCCCCATGGTATGATGTATATGTAAATAAAAATAATGTTACAAATGAACACGATATTTTAAAGTGAAAGGTTTTTTATGAAAAATAAACTATGGATAGTTTTATCATTCAGTTCGATGATGCAAGTGTATGCAGATACAGATACAACTTTACCAAGTCTTAGGGATTTGGTTAAATCTTTATCACAAGTGCAAAGTGAAGAGCAAGCTGTGCAAATAAAAAATAGTATTAGAAATCATCCTGATGCTCATAAGCCGTTATCGCAAATTACAGAACAACAAAAAGATGCTGATCAGCATGACGCTGTGTATATTAAGTATGATATTTTTACATATTTACGCAATGTTAGTCTTGATCATGTTATTCCTGACGAAGAAACAACACAATTAAGAAAAAGATATAACAATATTTATGGATCAAATAAACTTTATGATGAATTTGAATTAAAAGGTAAATATTTTCCATGCGGATATTTTGCAGATAATGTGCATCAAGGTCTTTGCAGATATTTTAAAGATAATGTGCATCAAGGTCTTTTCAATCGCAGATCTCATCAAAGGAATCAAGATATACCATTTAATGTAGATCCTGAAAATAATTATTCAGTTGTTGAGCTTTTAGACATAGCAGAACAATCTCAAATACAAGCACAGCAAGATTGGATAGATTTATCAAGTAAAGTATCGATAGTTGAAGATAATTTACGATTTGGCCAATGTACAGTTTTGGGATCAGATTTGCGGAAAGTTTTGCAAGTTGCGATTACAAAATATTCTAATCAAATTGTAAAAGATACTGATCATTTTCCAGTTATTTGTGCTGTCTCTGATGTACAACGTATGCGTCAAAATCTGATTGCTCTTGCATTGCCTTGTTTAGAAGAGTCATATGAGATTAATCAAGCACGTCAAAAACAAATACAAGAAGCTCAGGTTAAAGCTGAAGAAGAAAGAAAAAATAGAAGTTGGAATGAGTTTTTATTTGGAAAATAGAAATTAAAGATTTTAAAAAAACCTACGGTTATTGTCTATAAAAAAATAAGATGATAAGTCGTAGGTTTTTTTTATCGAAAATATTAAAATAGTTAATTTTGATCATGTAATTTTTGAAGGCTTTCATTCATTTTCATTGTCGATATGGAGCAAATTTTTTTAAATGTTAGGTAGTAATGTTCAATTCTTTTGCAAACTTCTTGTGCGTTTTCTTGATCGTAAGTATGTGTTGTTGTATTGCGTGCTTCACTTATATTTAAAAGTTCTTCAGTTGTTTGCTCGTCAAGTAAATTGAATATAAAACATTCTCGAAATATTTTTTTAGGAGAGTTTGCTATCTGATTGCAGTTAATTTCTAGATAATGTTTTAAATATTTCCATGAAGATTCATAGCACATTTCAAAATGTTTAATGATCCCTGCAGTTAAATTTTCTCGAATCTCGTCATCAATATCTGTCCGTAAAAAAACTTTAATACTGCGTTCTAATGGATTGAGTGTGTGTAAATTTATGATATTTGTATATTAGTTTTTCCACATAATTCCTTCATTTAAAATATTTATTTTCAATGATTCTGGAGCTCTTTGAAAATCTACTAGATCGATATTTTGTGGAATATTTAATGCATCAAGCATAGAAATAATCTGACCTTTTTCGGTCATAGTTATTGGTTTGTCTGCATCTACAGCAATATCAATATCAGAGATAGCAGTGTTGATATTTTTTGCTCGAGATCCAAAAAGATAAATTTTTGCATGAGGGAAAAAGATTTCAATAACTTTTATGATCTTATTTTTTTTATCGTCAGCTATTTTGTGCATAATTTGTATCCATATTAAGTTGATTTATGTTCTTTATGATGGTATGAAATTTTTATGTAAAAGTCGATATTCTGACCACAATTTGATGTATCTAAAATGTTTTTACCATTGCGTGGTAGATAATTCAATAGACA
>CANCGK010000064.1 GCA_947377595.1 bacterium
TGTCACAATCGATAAAAAAGATAAGACTATCAAAGATTTAGTTAAAGAAGCTAAAACTTGTGATGAAGTTTATTTAGCACCAGATCCTGATCGAGAAGGTGAAATTATTGCATGGCATGCAGAACAAGAAATTTTAAAGGTTGTAAAACCAGAACATATCCATCGCATTAGTTTTAACGAAATTACAAAGACAGCAATTTTAGATGCAATCGCACATCCATCAAAAGTTGATGTTAAAAAAGTTGCAGCTCAACAAGCTCGCAGAGTTTTAGACCGCTGGGTAGGTTATGAAGTATCCCCTATTTTATGGAGAAAAATAACAAAAGGCTTATCTGCTGGACGAGTACAATCAGTTGCTTTAAAAATTATTTGTCTACGCGAAGCAGAAATAAGAGCTTTTAAAGTTGAAGAGTATTGGTCAATTGAAGGACTTTTTACAACCAGCAAGCAAGAAAAAATCACTGCAATGCTGACGCATATCAATAAAAAAGCAATCGAAATCGATAGCCAAGACAAAGTCAACAGTGTTCTTGATGAATTAAAAAAAGAACAATTCGGCATCGAAAGCATCACCGATAAAAAACGTACAAAAAATCCAGTTGCTCCATTCATTACCAGCTCGTTACAACAAGCTGGCGCAAATAAACTTGGTTTTGCTGTTAAAAAAATTATGTCACTTGCTCAAAACATGTACGAAGGTGTTACTTTAGGCGATCCTAAAAATCCAGTTGCTCTTATCACCTACATGAGAACCGATTCGACACGATTATCACAAACAGCAATCGATCAAGCTCGCCAATATATTCCAACAGTGTATGGTAAAGATTATTTACCAACAACAGCAAATGTCTATTCTCAAAAAAATGCAGCACAAGATGCCCACGAAGCAATTCGACCAATTGATGTCAATGTTACACCAGATGATATCAAAATGTATGTTGATGCTGATATTTATAAATTATACAATTTAATCTGGACTCGCTTTATTGCTTGCCAAATGAAACCAGCATTATACGCTCAACGCCAAGTTGTCATTACTGGTGGCAAATATGTATTTAAAGTAACTGGTTCTACCTTGCTTTTTGATGGTTTTTTAAAAGCGTATCAAGCTGATGATGAAGAAGAAGGTGAAAAAAATGTTAAAGTTCCTCACGATATCGACGAAAAAGATTCTTTATCATTAAGCAAAGTTGATCCGAAACAACATTTTACACAACCACCTCCACGATATTCTGAAGCAACCTTAGTGAAAGAAATGGAAAAATTAGGTATTGGACGACCAAGTACCTATGCTACAATTTTAAGTACAATTCAAGCTCGTACCTATGTAACGATTGAAAAAAAACGGTTTACTCCAACAGAACTTGGTAGTCGTGTTGTCGAAATGTTATCTGAAAATTTACCAAAAATTATGGATACACAATTTACAGCATTAATGGAAGAAGACTTAGATAAAGTTGCTCACGGAGAGATGGAACGAGATACATTACTTCGAGAATTTTATGCTTCATTTTCTCAAGATTTAGCAAAATTCAAAGAAGATACGAGTAAAAAAAATACGGTTCCTACTGATGTAACATGCCCACAATGTGATGCTCAAAAGCTAGTAATTCGCATCGGAAAAACAGGTGAATTTATAGGATGTCCTGGTTTTCCTGAATGTAAATTTACCAGTAATTTTAATCGTCAAGAAGATGGAACTATAGTTTTAGCGGAAACAAAAGAACCAGAATTCCTTGATGAAACATGTCCAAACTGTCACAAACCTTTACGTATTATGAAAGGTCGCTTTGGCGAATTTACTGCATGCTCTGGATACCCTGCTTGCAAATATATTAAACAAAATATTGCACCATTCCCATGCCCAACATGTAGCGGTAACTTAGTTGAACGTAAATGGCGTGGTGGTAAATTTTGGGGTTGTGGGTCTTATCCAACCTGTAAGTTTGCAATTTTTTCCGATATCGAAAATAGACCATGTCCAACATGCAAAGCTCCATATTTATTAAAAAAAGTAAATAAAGAAGGTATTGCAATTTCATGCTCTGAAAAACCTTGCAGCTACAAAGAACAACATCCACACGAAGAAAAATAATATAAAAACAGAAAAGTCCTTAGGTAATTCTAAGGACTTTTTTTAACGCACAATTGTTATGCAAACACAGGATTATTATGAAAAAAAAAGCATTATCATTACTACCATTCGCTATCTTTTTATGCATCTTCATGCTTTTAAATTGGATCTATCAAGATGCATCAATTTGCAAAGATAATTTTCCTATTTTTGCTGCAATAATCGCTATTTTAAGCTCATTTTTTACATTTTACAAAAATGAATCAATCAATGAAAAAGTAACTGTTTTTATTCATGGCTGCACGCAACCAATGGTCATTCATATGTGCTATATTTTTTACGCAAGCACCGTATTTACAGCAATATTAGAAAAAACTGGTAGCATTGCATCTGTTGTTCATATCAGCTTATTATTAATTCCTGTATGGTGCATGATACCTGGCTTATTTATAGTTGCCTCGTTATTTTCATTTATTGTAGGAACATCAATGGGAGCAATTGCTGCCTTCATGCCTATTGCTGTAAATATAGCCTATCAAGCAGATATAAATCCATCTTTAATTGCTGCTACGATTGTTTGCGGAGCAATGTTTGGTGATAATTTATCAATTTTATCTGACACTACCATTACAGCAGTCAATATCACTGAAAGCTCAATGCAAGATAAATTACTACTCAATATAAAAATAGCTACACCAGCTTTTTTAGGCGCTTTAGCATTATTAACATATCAAAATTATATGATTGCACACAATCCATCAACTATTACAAACTCTGTGATACATATACTTGATGTTGTTAAAATTATCCCTTACATCATAACCTTTGCATTAGCTCTGACAGGCCTTGATATTTTGGTAATTTTAACATTTGGTAGCAGTCTTGCCTTACTCCTTGGTATCTACTTAGAAAACATTACCGCTCTACAAGCTATTAACATTATATTTGATGGATTTTATACAAATAAAGGTATGGTCAATGTTTGCATGCTCGTATTACTTTTATCTGGTCTTGCTAAAATTATTATGCACAATGGAGGCATTGATTACCTTACCAAAAAATTACATAAAAAAGTGAACGATCCAACACAAGCAAAATTTGTCATATTTTTATTAGTCAGCATCATTAACATAACCATAGCTATAAACACTATTGCTATTTTGATGGCTGGACCTATTGCAAAAAAAATTGGGCAAGATTCTGATATCAATTCTTATGAAACTGCATGTATTTTAGATATTGGCTCTTGTATTTCTCAAGGCATTTTACCTTACGCTCCTCAATTGCTGCTTGCTGCATCCATGGCTCAAGTTTCATCATTATCACTTTTACCATATTTGTACTATCAATACTTATTAACCCTATCTTTAATCATTTTTATGTTATTACAAAAACAAAGAGCGACTCATAATATTTGATATTTTATCATGATTGAGCTATAACTTTTGATAGAAACTCATACGATTTATTATAATAAAAGATAATAGATCTGTACGAAAATCGTTTTTTATTATAAAATATTTTGTGGTCTCTGTTGAGATTTAATGAGAAATGTATTTTTTTAACCATTATAGAAGGTTTATCTATGATTAGTTCCGTGATTCGATATTTCTATCCCGATATTAAAAAGGAAGAAGTCCTAAAATTTGGTCTTTTTGCTTTAGTATTATTCTTTATCTTAGGCTCTTACTGGTCTTTACGTTTATTAAAAGACGTTTTGGTCTATAAACTTGCATTCCCTGTATCATTAGGCTGGGCTGATGGTTATGGTAAAGATTTAATTCCAACATTAAAAATGATCACTCCATTTCTTGTTGCTGGCGTTGTAGTTCTGTATACTAAATTGCTTGATATTATGGAAAAACATAAATTGTTCTATGTTTTCTGTTCATTTTATGCATTTTTATTCAGTTTAACAGCTATCGCTTTATTTGTATTAAAAAGCTTTGGTCCTGAATATGTTGGCGCATACCCTCTAGCTGCACTTGGTGTTGCTGTGTATTTTGCAACAGAAAGTTTTGGATCATTGGTTATTGCATTATTCTGGTCTTTTGCTGTAAGTTGCAACAAAAGTGATGAAGCTAAACGTGCATTTCCATTCATGATTGCAGTTGCTCAAATTGGTACAATTGGTGGTTCTTCATTATTAGTTCTTGGTATGCCAAACTGGGCAATCTATGCACTATGTACAGTAACTACTATGTTAATCATGGTTATGATTAATCAAATCGTTACAAGAATCCCTGCTGAACAATTAGTCAGTGATAAAGTAGAAAAGAAACAAAAACCTGATATTTTAGCTGGTGTTCGTTTACTTTTCACACAACCATATTTACTTGGTGTATTCATTGTTTCAACATTCTATGAAATCGTTAAAACAATTGTTGATTTCCAAATGAAATCACAAGCATCAGTTATTCCTGGTTTAAACTTTGAAGTATTCATGGGTTGGTTTGGTTTCTGGACAAATTTCCTTGCATTTGCAATGGCATTATTTGGAACAAGCTACATTATGAAAAAATATGGTTTAAAATTCTGTATTTTACTATACCCAGTTGTATTTGGTGTTTCATTAGTATCATTATATGCATACTATCTAACTAGTCCATCACCAGAAAACCTATTATGGGCTACTTTTGCGGTGATGATGACTGTTACAGCTATTTCTTATGCGGTTAATAACCCAACAAAAGAAATGATGTACATTCCTACAAGTAATGATGCTAAATTCAAAGTTAAAGGTATTACTGATACAGTAGGATCACGTGGTAGTAAAGCTGCTGGTTCTGCGATCAACAATACTTTAAACGTTGGTGCTACACAAGCATTAAAAGTTGCAAACGTTATTGCGTTTGGTACTTTAATTGGCTTTGGTTTCATCGTTATTTGGTTAATTGCAGCATTGTACGTTGGTACAAAAAATGCTCAATTAGTTCGTGATAATCAAATTATTGAGTAATCAATAAATTAATTTTATTGCTATTGTCTAAAGGGTGGATGTAAAAGTCCATCCTTTTTTATATTAAAAATATGTTATACGTTCTCTGAAAAACAATTTGATCAAAAAATAATTTTTATAGAAAAATATTGTTTTCATAAAAAAAAAACAATAGAGTAGTCATAAAAATGGTATCAAATATCAAAGGAGAGTAAAAATGAAAAAACAACATATAATCATAGTTGCTATGGTATCAATACTATCTACTATACAAACAAGTATAGCAGAAGATGGTTGTGCAAAAGGATGGAGAAAAGATGGTATGGGCAGATGCCATATCGATACGAAGACAGATATTGAACATGACAAAAATCTTATTAATGACAACTTAGCTTTAACAGCAACTCATGCCGCACAACAAAGTCTTATCGATCAATTTAAAGTACTTGCTGGTGCAGGAGTTACTAATAT
>CANCGK010000065.1 GCA_947377595.1 bacterium
AAAGGTACATTGAGGATCATAACCTTGCATGATGCCATGATACATGACAATCGATACGAAAAGATATAAAAAAAATAGATTTTTTTTCATAGATCATACCCCTTAAAATGATGATGTATGGCAGATAAAATTAATTAAGCTACCATACATAATTTCATAAGACGAGATCAAGAAAAAAAATCTATAGCTACTCAGTAATTGAAAATACGACCTACGCTAACGCTCCGGAAGCATGGTGGCGGCGGCCATTAAACGCTTTTTCGATGCAAAAAAGAGTGCATGAGGCCCACCGGCCTCTTAATTTCTCGAAAATTTTCGTAGAAAATGTAGGGCAACAAACTATAGCTGAGTAGTTACAAAAATCTTTAAAACTGCTAAAAACTTATCGATTCAGGCCATATTCAATTTTAGGCTCTTGAAGATCACATAACTTATAAACTATATTACCAAATACTGTTCCTTGCTGCATCAATAGATCTGCCAGTTGTTCAATCTTATCACGATATTGCAAGACCATTGATTGAGCAATTTCATAACATTCATCAATGATTTTATTTACTTCTTGATGAACTTGCGTTGCTATATCATTTGGCAACATATCATCGATATCAGCATAACTGATATAACGCAATCGCTCAGACATACCGTAAGATACGACCATATCATAAGCAATCTTGCGAGCCATGCGTAAATCACTTGATAATCCTGCTGTTTTACCAAAATTAAATACTTGCTCTGCAAGACCTCCTGCTAAACAAACTATAATTTGAGCCTTCATCTCTTCTTCATTTTTGCTATATTTTTCTCGCAATGGTAATGAATAAGAAATTCCTAAAGCTCCTGCACGCGGAGTAATAGTAACTTTATACAATGGATGAGCATGATCTAAGAAAACTCGAATAATCGAATGACCTGCCTCATGAATTGCAGTTTGCCACATATCTTCATCGATTTGTTCCATACCTTGAGTTTCTCTACCCAACGTAATATTATCATATGCTTTATCAATATGTGCCATCTCAACGCAGATTGCATCTTCATTAGCCGCTAAAATCGCAGCTTCATTCATTAAATGAGCCAATTCTGCTCCAGAAAAGCCCATAGTTACACGAGCAATCAATGAAAAATCTAAATATCTTGAAGCTTTAATTTTTTGAGCATGTACTTTTAAAATTTCGATACGATCATGTAAATAAGGTAAATCGATAGCAACTATACGATCAAATCTTCCTGGACGCAATAATGCAGGATCGAGAACTTGAGCACGATTCGTTGCTGCGATCATAATAATTGGATTTTCTTGAGTTTCAAATCCATCCATTAATGTCAGTAATTGTGCTATGGTCTGAGCATGATCATCACTTCCACTCATGCCGCTACTCGATCTTTTCGTGCCGATTGCATCAAATTCATCAAAGAAAATAATACAAGGAGCTAATTCTTTTGCTTTTGCAAATAAATCTCGTAATCGAGCAGAACCAACACCAACATAAATATCCGAAAATTCAGAAGCACACACACTTAAAAAGGGTACATTTGCTTGGCCTGCTAAAGCTTTTGCCAATAATGTTTTACCTGTTCCTGGCGGGCCTTGCAATAAAATTCCTTTTGGAATCGTAGCTCCCATGTCAGTATATTTTTCTGGATTTTTTAAAAACTGTATCACATCTTGCACATCCAACTTTGCCCCATGAGCTCCTGCTACATCATCTAAGGTTATTTTAATTTCACCAGGTTTATAAATACGAGCTTTTGTTTTTGCAAAATCAGAGATGCCATTATCATCTTTACGACACTCTCTTGCTTGATTTGCAGACATTTTTTTTACATATTGCAACATTGGATTTAACCAATAATCTTGAGACACGTATCCTAAAGTCAATAATAACCCAACTCCACCGACATAGGTTATAGGATTATCAATAATTTCTTGTGCTGGAACAGTTAAAAATGGCAAATGAAGTAATACATCTGTTTTTGCATGTACATCATATTCAGCACATAATGATATCAACATGAACAATATTATTGTTTTTAATTTTACGCCCATAAAAACCCCTTTAAAACAATACAAAACCGCTTATCTACTTTAAAATTAATACAAATTTAATCTTGTGACAATCAAAGATTAAACTAAGAAAAGAATCTAAAACAAGAAAATATTATGTCTTTGTATAATATTTATCCAAGAATACTGATCTAGTAAATTTATTAAGAACATCCAGCTCCTTCTATTTTTGTAGTAAAAGATGAGTTACAATTTTTTATAAATTTGATATAGACTGTTTATGCATTCATAAAAAACAATGATTTCTCACCAATTACGCCTTGATGACAGGCTTGAGCACAATTAAAGATTAAGGAATTTGTAGATGAAAAAAACGTTACTGTTTATAGCTCTATGTTTTACTGCTACAGTACAGGCAATTAATCAATATACCAATCAAACATTTCTCTTTCCTAAAGAAATTTTTGGTAGCTACGGTATGGAACAAGCATCATGGCATAATATTGTCTACAATAAAAATAGTCGAGGCGCTGCTTTACAAGCATATGCCTATGCACAAACAACCATTCCAGATAGCACATCATCACAATACTTTTTATTCGATTACTTAGATCAATTAGTTGTAGCAAGCGATGCTACCAATTATGATGTCGAAACATTTACCAGAAACATTTTAGGTGCATGGATTGGCCTTGAAGGATCAACTCCTTTTGATGGATCATTTACGCTGACACCAAAACAATCTCAATATGGTCTAACGCTTGCATTCAGTCAAGATTTAAGCAAATATGTCGATGTTGCTTACTTGCGCAACTCCTCATTTACCGTATCTTTGCCTATTGTGCATATTAAAAATCAGCTCGTCTATCAAGGTAATCCTGAAATTTTACAAGCTTTTCAAGGTCTTAATACTATCGCAGAACAAGATCCTACAAAATATACAAATTTGAACGAGACCTGGCAATATCTTATTTTTAATGATCAAGTACAACAAGCAACACAATTAAGTGATTTAAAACTACAATTTGCAAGCCGATATCAAAGTGATGATGATGTGCAGGTAGCAACAACATCATTTTTAATATTTCCACTCGGTCAAAGTGTTAATAATTATTTTCTTTTTCAACCTGCTTTTAACTACAATGGTCATATTGTTTTTGGTGCTGGTATCTCGTTTCAATTTCCATTATTACGCTCACAAGACCAATTAACTCGGCTTTGTTTTTATACAGGACTAGAAAATAAATTTTTATTTGGTAACAACCAAGATCGAACAGTCGATATCATTGGCAAACCTTACTCTCGATACATGCAATTGTATGATCGTTATCAAAATGGTCTGGTACCTGCAGTCAATGCCCTTACAAGAAATTGTCTTGTTGAACCATTTAACTTGGTCAATTTTATTGCAGGATTACGCTATAAGCATAAAGAATCAATAGCAGAAATAGGTTACGAAATGTGGGGACATGATACCGAAAGAATCACGATTAATGGCACTAATTTATGGGTCGATAATCGTTACGGCATAGCTAATATTAATGGTAATGGTATTTTAGATGCCAACAATACCGGCATACAAACCGCAAGTGGCAGTACAATTAATTACGTTATGCCAGACACAGAACACAACGTATATATCAGAACAAAAGATTTAAATTTACTGACTGCAGCAGCCCGAGCAACTCTTGTTCATAGAGCTTATACTTCACTTGGTTATGGACACAAAACTGAAACAATCGACTTTATTGCAAATCTTGGCTTATTTTTAGAAGTCGTTCAAAATAATGCAGCATTTTCTAACTGGGGCGGATGGCTCAAAGCTGGTTGTACATTTTAAATCATAAAAAAAACCAAGGGTCTGCTAGAAAATATCTTCTAACAGACCCTTATTTTCATACTCAAATAGTTATAATAAAAAACTAAAAAAATATATAAAATTACCTTGATTTAGACTGCTTGATAGCAAATTTTCTTTTTTCTTGTAAGTCTTTGCTCCAATCTTCAACTGAACGCTTTGGAATCAATTTATCAAATGTTGGAGAATCAGAACGCAATCGGTGAGGTTGAGGTTGCTGAGGTTGAGGTTGCTGAGGTTGAGGTTGAGCTGCATACATAGCAGAACTTACGAATAACAAACTTAAAAATATTTTACTATACGACATAAACAACCTTATTAAAAATAAAAACTATCAAATTAAAACTTTACTATTGTACATATTTTTTAAAAAAACAAAAGAAAGATATCACTCTTTCAAATCTTTATATTTATGAAATAACAAAGCTCATCATTTTATTTTTTACATAAATAATCTTTTTAATCTCTTTATCTTCGATCCATTTTGCTACTTTATCTCGTGCAAGTGATTCAATATCTCCTTGTGACATATCCATAGCAACATCAAGCGTTCCTCGTAATTTACCATTCACCTGAATTGCAATAACAACAGAATCATTATGAAGTAACAATGGATCAAAAATCGGCCATGAACAATCCGTTAATTTTTTGCCAAGTAAGTCTTCTAATAACTGTGATGCCATGTGAGGAGCTACGATCGAAAACAAAGTCAGTACGATTTGCATAGAATCTTTATCTAATTGCATAGCATGCTTTGTTGCATCGTTTAACCATTCCATAAAGGCAGAAATAACCGTATTTGGCTTAAACAAATCGAGGCGATTTTGTACAACTGCAATCAATTGATGAAGTCGCTTTGTGACCTGAGCATCTTGTTTTGTATCAGATGTCAACAATGTGCTCGGTGCTGTAATATAAGCATAAAAACGTTGTACAAATCTATGAATGCCTTCAATGCCTGCATCTTGCCATTCACAATCCATTTCTGGTGGTCCCATAAATAACATATACATCCGCAAAACATCTGATCCATATTTTGCAACAATTTCATCTGGATTGACAACATTACCTTTAGATTTTGACATTTTTTCAACAGCGCCAGAAATTTCTGATCGTTTACAGACCATCCCTTGATTAAATAAATTGGTAAATGGTTCATCAAAAGGTATATAACCTGCTTTATGCAAAAATTTTACATAAAAACGCGCGTATAATAAATGCAAAATAGCATGCTCAATACCACCAACATACAAATCCACCGGCTGCCAATAGTGCAAATCTTGTTGAGAAAATGCTTCAGTTGCTAAATCTGGATTTGGATACCGTAAGAAATACCAACAAGAACCTGCCCATTGTGGCATCGTATTTGTTTCTCGCTGTGCAGGCCCATGACATTGTGGACATGTTGTATTAACGAATGATTCAATACCTGCAAGAGGCGATTGACCTGTCCCTGTAGGTTCGTACGAAGTAACATCTGGAAGCATGACAGGTAATTGTTCAAGCGGTACAGGCACAACACCACACGCAGCACAATGAACTAAAGGAATAGGCTCACCCCAATATCGTTGGCGAGAAAATAC
>CANCGK010000066.1 GCA_947377595.1 bacterium
TACCAGAACACAACCGTTGCGCCATCTGCAACTAATCCAAACATCAAACATGGTAGGATTTTATTTTTCCATACGTGCGCATCAAACAAAGGCTGCATTGCAATTTTTTGACCGAGAATTAGATGCCACCATGACGCAAAAAAATAACATAAAAAAACTAAAACACTCATTGATTGTAAAAAATAATCGAAATCTTTCATCACATTTATCGGCATCGCAACATCAAAATATGACAAAACCAACTGGACATGACCAGAACTGCTAATCGGCAAATTTTCACCAATTATTTGTGTTATCATCCATAGATACAAAATCATACTTTCCCTTTGAAAAAAAATAAAAAAATTATTGCCCTGCATGCACAAAAATTAAGGGTGTCGACTTTTATAAAATTTGCAAGTTCTAGAATATTTTGAAAAAAAATAAGCATCTTGAATCATGACTAGATCATAAAAATGATTTTTTTTTAGAACAAACGCAAGAGCTCAAAACCGTTTTAGATAAACAGTTTTCCCAGGCACAGCCCACAATCAATATATCGATAAATATAAAAAAACTTTACAAATTCATTTTTGACTTTCTATACTATGTTTTCGTAAGAGAATACTTGATTGCGCAAACCTAAAAAATTAAGTTGCTTTCTTCTAAAGTTTGATCTAGATTGTAGCGCAAGAGAGCAGATTCGTACACGATGATGTGTCATAAAAAATAAAATTTAAGTTATAAACTTATAAAAATTTGAAAATAATATACACCTCAAAAATTCAATTTAATTCGAAAGGAGGCTCGTCTTATACAAAAAAGATAAGAAAGCGGACATATTTTTATGTAACGTGGGATTTTTATAAAAAACGTGCATAAAAATAAATTCATCATCTTAATAAGTTGAATGTAATAATCGTTCATATCGAACATAAAAAGGGATTTACGATATGGTAAAAAAATCAATGAAAAAACTTTTTGTAGGGCTTGCTGCTTTTTCTTACGCTGCAACTATGTCTGCTAGTGCAGATGCTCTTTCAACAAGCAAAAACTTCTTCCAACCTCGTGCATTTTCAGCTAACTTAGCTCGTGAAATGTTGTTGGAAGGTTCAAAACACAGAGATGCAGAAGGCTGGTACGGAGAATTCTCAGCTGACGCTGTTTATCAACGTAGCTGGAATCAGGGTAACGAACAAGGTTCAGGCGTAGAAGTTGTCAACGGCCTTGGTACTTTCCCATTCTGGTCAGGTACAAACTCAATGACTGTTGGTACAAATAACGGTTTATCAAGCCTTGATGCTTACCAATTTGGTCTAGGCTCAGTAACTGGTACTGGATCAATTACTTTAAATCCATTAGTTTACCAAGCTGGCGCAGACTTTATGTTTGTAGTTGGATCTTCAGCAAATGAACCATGTTTCTTTGCTAAAATCAAAGCTCCAGTAGGCGTATACAACATCAGCCCACAATTGACAGAAGTTGAAGCTGTTCCATCTACATACTCAAATTATCAATTAAGTTCAGCAACAGCAGGCTCTGTCGTTGAGCCAGCTATTAAAATGACTCAAGCTTTTGCAGGTAACTTACCAGGCGGTCAAGCTGCTAGCGGTGACTTTATTCAAATGCAACATGGTTTAATCAATGGTGACCAATCAACAGGTGCTAAATTTGGTGATATCGAAATGACAGCTGGTTACAGATTTATCAGCAACGAAGATAACTCATTTAGCGTAGCTGTTCGTGCTGCTGCTCCTACAGGTGGACAAGCAACAGGTGAATTCATGATGGAACCAATATTCGGTCGTGGTGGAAACTGGGGACTTGGTGGTTACCTTGATGGACACGTTCGCGTATGGCAAGGCAACAACGAAAACAGCATGGTTCTAAAATTCATGGCTAATGCTATGCATTTATTTAGCACCGATACAGTTCGTTCATATGACTTGCTAGAAAACGGCGCTGGTTCTAAATATTTGTTAGTTGCTAACTACAATGGCGGTGTATACAACTCACAAATCCAAAACTTGATCAATATTTCAACATTAGCTTCTACATCATCATTTGGTGTTGAAGGTGATGCTGTGGTATCATTCTCATACATCGCTCGTGGATGGTCATGGGATCTTGGTTATGAATTCTGGGGTCGTTCAGCAGAATCTCTAGAAATTACTGGTAATTTTGCAGAAGGTTATGCTGTACTAGGTCGTCAAACAGTACAACAATCTGGTGCTACATTCAACTCATTGTGTGAACCTTTAGCAAAAATTAATGCTTCTCAAGCTTCAGCTGCTTCAGCGCAAGCATTACCTACTGGTGTAAAATCTGCGTTATCAGCTGATAGCCAAGTTTCATTGGCTCAATTGAATGTTGAAGGCGCTCAACAAGATACAGCATTAACAAGCAAAGTATTCACAAAAGTAACATACGAATGGATCGATTCAAACTATCGTCCACACTTGGGTGTTATGGGTGAATTAGAAATCAGCACAAGCAACAACAATGCGCTTCCTCAATGGGCAATTGCTGTTATGGGCGGCGTTTCTTTCTAATAATAGTTTAGTTCATTATTCTTTTATAGGTAACGAAACTAAGACAAAAAATGATTGTACTATACAGACGGGTTTACAAAGCCCGTCTGTATTTTTTACATCTTTTGATTGCAACTTTATTCACTTTTTTATAGATTACATGCAATAAAAAATTACTGGTAACTATAAAGCAATACACAACATCACAAAAAAGGATAGATTGTTATGATACACTTTCTTAAAAATTTGCATGCAAAATCTGCAGGCACAAAAAACTTACCGTGCATTTTTGCAGCGATAACTTTACTTGCTACAGCAAGTGCATCTGCAAATTCAACCGTATCGATTTCTAAAAATTTATTCTTACAACGAGCATTTTCTGCTAACACAAGTCGCGAGTTGCTCATGGAAGGCCATGTAACCGCAACCGATTTTGATGGTTTTTATAGCCTATTTTCTGCAACTGGCGCATACCAACGCGCATGGGATCAAAGCAATAATCAAGGCATTGGAGCATTTCCTTTTTGGTCTGGCACCAATGTCATGACCGTCGGAACTAACTCAAGCTTGAGCGATCTTGATGCCTATCAGTTTGGTTTAGGCACCGTTACAACACCAGGTTCAATCCAATTAAATCCAATTGTTTATCAAGGTGGTTCAGACTTTTTATTATACTGTGGCGCATCAATCAACGATCCTGGGCTTTTTTTTAAAATTAAAGCTCCACTTGCTGTTATTGGCTTCAACCCACAATTGACCGAAGTTCCTGCAACTCCTGCGCTCAATTACCCTGCTGGTGCTTTGCAAGTCAGCACTTCACCAATCAACGATCCTGCAACCAGCATGTCGCAAGCATTTCGTGGATATTTACTCGATGGCCAAAATAGTAACGGTAGTGATTTTTTACCGATGCAATTTGGTTTAATCGATGGCATACAAAAATCTGGCGTGCAATTTGGTGATATCGAAATGACACTAGGCTATAATTTTGTCTGCAACGAAGATTATGTATTTGGCATTGGTCTTCGTGCATCTGCTCCATCAGCAAACAAACCAAATGGCGTCTACCTGCTACAACCCATGTTAGGTCGTGGTGGCAGCTGGGGAATTGGTGGCTACATCGATGGTAAAGCAACACTATGGCAAAATCACACTAATCAATCACTTCATGTCAACGTCATGTCAACCATCTTACATTTAATCACCACTAAAAATACAATTCGTTCATACGATTTAATCGCAAACGGCCCTGGCTCTAAATATTTGTTAGTTGCAGATTACAACGGTGGCGTCTATCAAGAAGTCATCCAAAACTTGATCAACCTATCAACCCTTGATTCAAGTTCATCTTTTAGCGCAGAAGGCGATGTGACCATCAGCTTATCTTACATTTCTAACGGTTGGGCTGCAGATTTTGGATATAACTTTTGGGGTAGAACTGGCGAAACATTAACGATCACTGGTCAATTTCCAGAAAATCGTTACGCAGTTTTAGGCAACCAAGGAGTAGGTCAAGGAGCACTTGTGCCAACACCTGCACCAGGCGTCAACTCAAATGCATGTCAACCACTTGCACAAATTAATCTATCTGCTCCAGCATCCACAACTGTCGTAACACAAACAACCGTAACTGCACAAGATTCTGTCGTGCTTGCAACCTATGCAGCAAACCGAATCTCTGGCAACAGCGCATTGAATACTACTGCTGCGCAACAAGCTGGTGCATCAACAAGCAAATTGTTTGCAAAAGGTAGTTATTCATGGCTCGATTCTCATTTTAGTCCACACCTTGGCATTGCTGGCGAATTTGAAATCAGCACCGCTGCAAACAATGCTTTACCGCAATGGTCAGTTGCACTTATTGGCGGTGTCTATTTTTAATAGATTGTAAAAAACTTTTTATACCAAGGGCAGGATGAATCCTGCCCTTTTTTATGCTCAACGACAAACATATAACACTTTTATGCAGACAGTCGAACCTTGTAAAAAACAAACTAAAATACCATCAGTCACAACTTAAAAAACACCTCATTTCTTTGATATATTTTGATTGCTTTTAATTTATTTTTTTATAGATTCTAAGCAAATATTATATCCCTAAAAAAAGGAAGCTCCTTATGAATACCCATAATAAGACGCCCCAAAAGAAATTATTAATGATTTCTTTCACCTCCTTATTATGCAACAGTGCATATTCTCACGCAGCAAATCAAGAAAATATCGACGAAATTAAACGCCAACAACTTCGCGCTCCAATTAATACAGAACAAGTATCATCAATCAATAGTTATACAGGACGTATCGGTGCATCAACAGTTGATGCAATTACTGGTGGAACAGGTACAAACCTTGCAATTATCGAAACAAACTTACAATTAGCTGCTGGTCAACTGAGCACAACGCTTGGTAATATCGAAGGTAGTGGATTTGCTACAACAACAGATAGTCTTCATGCAATTTCTACTGCTATTGGTGGCTTAGATGTTCAAACAATTACAGATGCTGCAACAAGTATTAGTGCTTCTGCTACTGAAATCGAAACTTCTGCAACAAATATTAGTGCTTCTGCTACTGAAATTGCTACCGTGACTGCTAATCTGTTAACAACAGTAGAATTTAGTGATACAGTTGTATTACTTGGCAGCTCACAAGCATCTCCAAATAATGATCCAAGTTTTATCTACGCAGATTTTCATTCTTTGGGACAAACATCTGGCGACGTCAGTAATTTAAACGTTCGCTTAACTGCAATCGATAACGCGATCACTGCAATTCCTGCGGCAGATTTAGCTCCGATCGAAGGGCCAGCGTATCTTACTGCAAAGAACAGTCTTGCTGCTTTAGCTGGTACTGGTGCTTTACCAAATGG
>CANCGK010000067.1 GCA_947377595.1 bacterium
GGATGCTTCTTTTCTTTTTTTATATTCTCAGACTGATCACAAGTTTTACTTTCTTCTGCGTGAAACATAGAATTAATTAAACTGTCATACTCAGCTTTGCATGTACCATAGTTGTTATGTCCTCGAGATGAAAGACATTCTAAAAACTGATCTTGAGCTTTTTGAAAAGCAGCATTTTTATCAACAATATCCTCTTGGCCTATCAAGCATAAAGAAAAAAAACAACTCAATATTACAATTTTTTGCATCTTACAAACCTTATATAAAAAAGAATATATTGAAATATTAGATCTCTTTTAAAACTCTGCGATTGCTCTGCAATCTCCTGAAGTCAAGAAGTCCGGTGGGACTAATTCACTCATAAAATAGAGCATTTTACGGCAACCGCCGTCCTTGTCACCGAAGGAAAGCGTAGGCTAAATTATATTTTCTATAGGTTATAAAAGAAGTCTAATATATATTTTTTACCAATCTAACGACAACTGTACACCAACAGTGGACGCTAAAGTTGCAAGGGATCCATTAAATGGCATATTAAAAAACAATCCTACTTGTGGATGAATTTTATCATGCTTTTCTAAGAACCCAGAATCAAATGATAACAATATAATCATATTGTGACGAGTCATTTCTTCTAAGGTTAAATCTGATTGTAATAAATTATAGTTATAACCAGGTCTATTGATAGAGATATTATCTTGTGTTTTAAAATAATATTCATAAGCCAATTTTAAACTTAATCCTTCATAAACATTATACATTTGAGCATACAAATCAAATGTTTGAGTTATACCATAATTTTTAAATGTAGACATGACGGTTGGGAATAACAACGTTGTTTGACCAGGGAATGTTGGCACTCTTCGTAATTTTTCATTACCCCAAATATAACTAAATTGTCCTCGAAAACCACATTGAAAATATCGACCAAGATTAATATCTAATCCACCACCAAATGGCATAGTCATAGATCCATCATTACCCAAAGGTTGCGACATCAACCAATTTTCATTTGCAACTAAACCTGTCGGAAAGGTAAGCCCTAAACGAGCATGAACACGAACATTACGTAACACAGTTCTACCTTGCGGATAGTCCCCAATATAATCAAGCAATAATGCTAAATCACCAAGACCAGATGTTTGCCAACCACTTAAATTTAATCCAAAGATATTTTGAGCATCTTGCAAAAAACTCGAAACTAATTCATCTTGAATTTGCTGACCAGAAAAAGTTTCGTTATTTCCTGTATAATCCCAAACAACATGCGAAAGTTTAAGATTATAGACTGGTAAAGCAACTTTAAAATAACAGTTATTATGAAATTTATAAGAACTTAAAAAAGCTACTTGATAACCAGAAAAATCTCCTGTCGGTGTAAATAAACCGTTTTGACTATTATTTACCCCACCACCAGAACCTGCGGCAATCGAGTTGACTAATTGATTAAATTGACTTTCTAACCCAATCCCCTGAAATAATCCGAGCATATCTTGCGCTGGCTCATAAATTTGCAAAGCATTCACTTGATTTCCATCAAAATTAAATGACGTTGTATCAAAACAAGATTGCGTTAAAAAATTCCACTGCCATTTTTGTTTTGGCAATAAAGGCTCAGATTCGATCATAAAATTATATGGTTCTAAAAATCCAAGAGGTCCAGCTGGTAGTAGAAAACTTGTTACCAAAAAGCTTGCTGTTAATAAAATTTTTGTTTTTTTCATGCAGTATCCTTGTATATCTATATATTTCATGAATCAGCCAATAATCCAAAATTTGTTCCAATAATTAACGCTCCAGTTGCAGACTCTCTTGTCATAGCACAAATACCCAAAGAATTAAGAACCGAAGTAATTCCTAGATTAGTTGTATTTGCTTTTAATAAAAACTGAGTACTTGATCTACCTGCTTGCAAAGTATATTGTAAATATTTCATAACTGGCGGTAGCGATCGAATCCGATATGATGTTACAAATCCAAGAGCCCCATCTATAAACATATCATTAGGCATCGTATCAAAAATTAATAAAGGCCCATCTTGCCCTTGAAATAATTGATCTTCTATTGGTGTAACAATTTCATTTTCAAGATTGAAACGATTTAACACTGCCTGCTGCAAACTATAATCTATAGATAAAACATATAAATTACCAATGCGATAATTATCAGGAATGAAGGTTAAAATTCTATCAGAGATCAATTGTAAACGACTGACTGTTGATAAGCCACCAGGAATAGGTATTGCTGTGGTAATACCAGGCATGCCCTGCAAAAGATTAATCGAATATAATCCTGCTGTTGTTCCTAAAAATACTGTTGCATGACTGACGATCATGTCGGTGCAATAAGCATTACTTGCAAGATCTCGAACACTGACAACAAGCTCTGCTGCTAAAGGAGCTGAATTATTTTGCGTAAATTTATCTGATAACGCAAAGAATCGATATACTGCATCTTGCGTCATGACATACACATAGGTACCATCTGCAACTATTTTTTTAACAAAGCGAAATGATCCTAATGTTTTACATGTTTGGCCATTGGCAATTAAATATTGCGCTGCTGCATCGTTAGGTAAAGTTGCAAAACCTGTGCCATCTGCTTGTGATAAAACTGCAAGACCACTATCACCTGCCATAAAAAGCCAATTGTTTCCCGATGCATCATTACCAAAATCTGCTGTAACAACAGAACCAATATCTAATCCTAATGAGGCATCAAGAACAATAGAGGTCTCTGGTGTTTCATCTAAAATTTGAAATGTTCCATCAACTAATTGGCCTGTTTGTCCAATAATGACAGCACCATTACCTGTAGCTGCGATCAAAGAAACTTGTGCATCTGGTAAAGCTGTAAATCCTTGAGTTGAAGAAGGAAATGATATGATTCCTTGAATTCCACCTTGTTTAAGTTGCAAGCTATTTTGAGCTTGCATCATAAAATCTGCTAAAGGACCAGCGTTATTCCAGGTCGTTTGTACAATGTTTTGCGATGTTGAACCCCCAATATACATGGTCGCATCAGTAATTCTATTTTTTATCGCAAAAACCATTTGATCATCAGTTCCCGCAACTCTTTGCCAAGGCGTCCACGACTGAATTCTTCCTTGAACATCAAATAATGCTTGAGATTTAAACATACCAGGTTTACAACCAGGAGCAAAAGGCTCTTGAATAGTAATATATGCTGCATCACCTTGAGCTACCAATTGCTTAATAAACTGACCTGCAACCAACGGTACTGGCCCTGCTCCTACCAACATACGTTTAATAACAGGTACTGTTCCTGCAATGTTAATTTGCTCTGGATCATCAATAAGTTGATTAAATCCTTGAACACGATAATTAACACCAGATATTTTAAATTGTTGATTAATTTCATTAAAATCTGCAATTTTTCCATTATGTTCACTATTATTTGCCATAGTCACCAAAGGCATTGCATACACAAATTGCTGCTCAGATTCATCATATCGAGAATTTAAAAGATATGATAAACCTGTTGAAGTTACCGTTGTCGTTATATCTGCAACACAAATACGATGTGACGATGTTGTTGACAAAGGTGTTTGTATGCCAGAACTTGCAACAATATCTGGAACAATGGAATTAAATCCTACTGAAGCTGGAGTTTGATTATAGGCTAAATTTGCTTGAGATAAAAATAAAGCAACCGCTTGTCCTGTAGAGCTTGCTGTAACATCAAGACCAGTATACATTTGTATATTTTGTGCAATAGGATAAAATACAACCGAAGAACCTATGGCAGCAATATCATTTCCATTTGCAGTTAAAACAGGAGTATTGAGCGTAATGGGTGCACTTGCTTGTTCTATCATGTGCGTACAAGAAATCACTTCTCCTGCAATATTAGCCGACACTGCTGCTGTTGAAGCAAAAGATATCTGTGAACTATCTGTACCAAAAGTTCCTTGAGCATTTGCTATAAACAATATACCTTGCAATGAGCCAGCTATTTGTTTGACTTGATTATCAGCTCCCATATCTAATTGATTGATAATTGAAAAGCCATACGGGCTTGTTGTGCCAAATTTATTATCATAAAAACTTGTTGCTTGTATAAGATAAATATAACGAGGTGTCGCGCTTGCAACGGTGGTCAAATATGTCCCCAAAAAAGTAACCGTACTAAAAGCTTGACCAAGTAAAGGATTGTCTACAGAGGTATCTGGCAATATCAAATTACCATGTTCTGTGGTGGTAATGATTGCTTGATCTGGCAAATAAGGAAATGCTGTTAAAACAGCTTTTGATTGATTATCAACAGGAATAAATGGTGTATAAGAAACTCCATACGATTGTACATGCTCAGACAATGATGATGTATCTTGCCCACTTAACGTCCATAATCGTTCAGCGTTTGCATCATAAATACCCAATCCCATAGCAAACTGAAATGTCGTCGGACTGTTTGGTGTATCACCAACAGCAACCACTGAATATAATCTATCAGCGCCAGAAAACAATACCAAAAACAATAATGCTTTTTTTATCACAGTACAATACTCCCTTAAACAAATATAACCAAGCTGTAACTTTACCAACGAACAAAACTAACACTCTTTTCTAATTGAAAAAACATGGTATAATTAAAATGTGACATACTTACCGTTATACATGTGCACATTTTTAAAATTAAATTCTTTTATGCATACTAAAATTTTCTCTGCTACTCCTATCGGAATTAATGCTCACCTGGTTGAAGTTGAAGTAGATTTATCATTCGGGCTTATCAATTTTTTTATTGTAGGACTTCCTGATACGGCTATCAAAGAAAGTCGTCAAAGAATTCAAACTGCTTTAAAAAACTCTGGCATTAAGCTTCCTGAAAAAAAAATTACTGTCAATTTAGCCCCTGCAAGCCTTAAAAAAGAAGGTACTTTATTCGATTTACCTATTGCTATTGGCATCTTGCAAGCTTGTAGATATCTACAAATGGATATCGATTTTTTACAAGAAACACTTTTTATCGGAGAGCTTTCTCTTGATGGTAGTATTAAACCTATCAATGGAGCTTTACCAATAGCTTATGATGCGCATAAGCTTAATAAAAAACGAATAATTTTGCCAGAAGAAAATGCGCATGAAGCTGCACTTATTCCTAATATTCAAGTTATTGGAGCTAAAAATCTTGTTGAATTGATCGGTTATTTACGTAAAGAACAAGTTATAGAGCCAACAATAACTGATTTTTCTGCATATCTTGCATCAGCTCAAAATAATGAATTAGATTTTAGCGATGTCAAAGGACAACGATACGCAAAACGCGCACTGCAAATTGCCGCAGCTGGACGACACAACATTTTATTTGCAGGTCC
>CANCGK010000068.1 GCA_947377595.1 bacterium
TGCTGCAATATTATACATGATTTTGCCGATGTTATAGCATTCATGAGCCATTTTTCGAATTGTTTGATGTGGCTGCGTTCCAAGATTGTTTAAAAAGCATCCCCACTTGATGAGGGCTTGATTGATTCCTTGGCCCATCGCCATAAATCCAGGACCATCGCTGGCACCTTCATCTTCGAGCATTGATTTTCCATACAATGCAAAAAAGTGAGCAAGGTCTGTGACTGCAACCGCTTGATCGATATGATCAGCTTGGTTTAAGTGTTGAGCTGCGATGGCAAGTTGACAGTTGTTGTGTGCAAATTGACCCATCATTGATTGATTATCATGTTTGTAGGCTAGTGATGCACTGTTTTCGACGATGCCCAATAATTCTAGAGTTAGGCAATGTTGTATGCTTGTTGCATGGACGCTATCAAAAACTTTGTAATCAATATCATGAGCCATCATAAAACCACGAGCTTGTGGTGAAAGTGTATAGATGCAATGAGGTAGTTTTTGAGATGAAACTTGCTGACGCGAATCACAAATAGCTTGCAAACGTTTTTCTGTTCGTGTTGCATGGTCATAAAGATAATTGTCTGCAGTTATAAGCTGCGCAGGATCTTTTTTGATCACAGCATCATGCAAATCTTTACATCGTTTTTTGTGATAAAGCTTGTCTTGTTGGTTGGTTGATTGAACAGCTTGTGCCCATGCTTGCAGACCAGCTTGAGCATTATTGACGAGGGCTGGATCTTGATCGAGAGCAATAGTATCTTGCAGGCGATGAATCATTGCTTGTTCTAAGGGATCGGCATGATCTACTTGATAAGCTTTCTTCCAGGCATATTGTTCATTGAGCAAACGTTCTTCTAAAGATGTGTAAGCATCAGTTTGTAGGGCTGTTTGAGATGAGGTTGGTTGTTGTGATTCTTGATGAGCTTTTTGATCTGAATCATGACTGGCTTGTAAGGTTTGCCATGCTTGATCATCAACTGTCAATCCTGTATGAGCAAGTGTTGCTGTAATAATTTCTTCTATATGTTGTTGTGTTAGGTGTGTCGCTTGTTCATCAATGATGTGTGCTTGTTGTGCATCTTCAAATTCTTGACGAATTTCTTGCAGGTCTTTTTCTTCTTGAGTGATTGAGATATTATGATCTTGTGCTTGTTGGTTTTTGCATGCATCAACCGCTGATTTATGTGCTTGATATTCTTGTGTTAATTGTGCAACCGTAGCATGCTTCATGGTTTCAAAAATTTTGATCATTTCTTGCTCTGCGATATCAGCAAGAGCTTTTATTTTAGATTCTTCTTGTTCTTTTTCTATCTGAACTTGAAGCTCCTCTAGCTTTTTTTGACATGTTTTTTCAGTAGCATATTTACTGGTAAACCAATATTCTAGAGTTGATCTTTTTTGGGCGTCAGCTAATTGAGTTTGAGCTTGGTCTAATTCGTCTTGTAGCTTTTGTGATAATTTAAATTGGTAAGCATAAGCAATTAAGCATTCTGCCTGTTTTTTTAATCGATTTTCTTTATCTGCTTTTGCTTGAATAGCATCAGCTTTTTCTTGTTCAATTGCTTGTTTTTCAAGCCTATTGATTTCTAGTAATGAATTGTGACGCCATTCTCGATAATACGTTAATGTAGCTCTATTTGTATCATATATTATATCTCTTAACTTACCAATCTCTTGAGAATTTTGACTCATTTTATTGGTAAACCAGTAATCATACGATATGAATCCAGTCTGATTGCGTTGCTTATATAATATATCTAATTGTTGTTGAGCTTCTTCTATTGTTTTTATAAAATGTTCAGGCTCTTTATATGTATATCCATAGTGTTTAAGTTGTGCTTCTTCTTTATGAAATCTTCTGCGTTCATTGGCTTCGGCTATTTCTCGTTGTTGTGCTGCTTTTGTATATATATCATTGCATAGATCATTCCAGGCCTGTTCTTGTTGTCGAGCCTGTTGCCGTTCGTAATCCTGTTGTTTCATTTGAGCTGTAAATGAACTTGAAGGAGCGCCCCTATAATAATAGGGGGATGATATTGGAGGTTTTGATGTTGCATTGTTTGTATAAGAACCATATGATTGTGCAAAGAGCTTATCAGCTTGCGATTTTGCGGTAGGTGTAGGTGGATTAATATGTGTCGTAGGTGTAGAACCTTGATGAGATGGCATCTGAGTTTGTAATAATTTTGCTTGCGATTGTTGCGATTGTTGTAACCGAGCGGTAACTGTTTTTTTACTTGGCCCAATAATTGATTCTTTTTTGTCTTTACACCACGTATAAACTCGAGACCTTTGTTTACCTTCGATTCCATTAAATGGTTCATTTGATTCTAAGCAAGAGTTGCTCTTGTCGAATTGGCGGCTCATCGCAGCGTCTTTAAGATGGTTATCAAAGTCAGAACGATCTAATTGCGCTCGTTCTGGTGCTTGAGTATGGTCGGATGAATTATCGGGTGTATGATGTTGATCAGAAGATTTTTCAGCAGGATCATTTCGGACAAACCCTATTTCAACATGAACATAAGGGAGTTCTAATGTATCATATTTTTCAGATTGAGAAGCTACTAAAAAATGAACTGATCCTGAGGGTATATCGGCACTATAGGTATGAAAACTTTGACTATTGCCATTGCAATCTGTGGTTTCTACTTTTTCATATTTACTATCGTAATGAATGAAGGGTAATAGATTTTTAGATATATCGGATCTATTATTTTGCTCTTCTAATAAACCATCAGAAAGTAAAAGATGTCTATCATGATGATAAAATTCTAATTTTTTTTGATCTATTTTTTCTTTAACACTTGTTATGCAAGCTCGTACAACATTTTGTACACGATTTTTTATCGATATATTTGAGTCTGTAATGTCTGCATGTATAGTATATATACAGCATAAGACCATAAAAAAAGAAACGTTTTTACCATTAAAACGCCATGCATTGATGTAAAAAAACATGAAAACTCCGTACATTGAAAAACTGCTTATTGTATACTACGATGAACTGCTTTTTAAGATAAGTCAAATTTTAAAAACGTTGTATTGTTGATCCAATCAGTGTTATCATTTCATATAGAAATCTAATTATTCGATTTGCTCAAAAATGTTTTCATATAATTTGATGGGATCATGATTGATAGATTTGGTAGTTCTTGAATTTTTGGTTGCTTGATTCATACTAAAAATAGAAAATATTTTAACCAGTACACACATCTTTATGTTAGGTTGCAGTATGGTACTACTTGAACTGAAAAATATACAAAAAAAATACACGACATCGCGAGGTCAGATTGATGCGCTCAAGGATGTTTGTTTAGATATTAAACAGGGGGAAATTTTAAGTTTACTTGGTGTTAATGGTGCGGGCAAATCAACCTTATCTGGTATCATTGCAACATTGCACCCTGCATCTTCTGGGCAAATTCTATACAAAGGAAAGTCTATTTATGACAACATTGAACACTTTCGGTCCAAAATTGGCTATTGTCCTCAAAAACCTAATTTAAAATCTATGCTTACGCTTGAGCAAAATTTGATATTTGCAGGTAGGTATTATGGTATGCCAGATGATTTGATAGCAAAGCGCATTGAAAAATTATCCAAGCAGCTTGAGTTAACACAATATTTACAAGAGTCAGCTTCTATACTTTCTGGTGGTTATAAACAACGTTTTATGATTGCGCGCAGTTTGATTCATAATCCAGAATTAATTATTTTAGATGAGCCAACAGTCGGCTTAGATCCTGATATTCGTAGAAATTTATGGGATGTGATTTTAGGCTTAAAAGATCAAGGTATGACCGTATTGCTCACGACGCATTATCTTGATGAAGCAGAAAAACTTTCTGATCGTGTTTGTATTTTAAGTGAAGGTAAAATTCAATTAATAGGAACGCCAGATCAGCTTATGCACGATTTTAAACAAACTAATTTAGAAGATATGTTTTTAGAACTTTTAAAAACAAACAAAAATAAATAAAGAGAAAGTCTACTTATGTATAACAACAGTTATTTTAATGTTTGTAAAAATTTAATCATCAGTGATTTGTTAATTTTTAAACAAACGTTTTTAGATAAATTCATTGATATCAGCATTTGGATTATTTTAACAATTTTTGTTACCGGTTACATTATGCCTTATTTTGGTTTGGCTGATAATTTCGGTATTTTCCAGCTTGGTGGGGTGATTGCAGCGGTGGGGTTATTTGAAGTGTATGTCAGTGCCGTTGATTTAGTTGCAGATTTGCAAGCAGATCGAGTCGTTGATTATACGTTAACTTTGCCAATTCCTTCATGGCTTGCGATTGTCAGCAAAGCGGGATATTATTTTTTTGTCTATCTTGCATTAACTATTTCTGTTTTGCCATTGGGTAAAATATTATTGTACAACCAGCTTGATCTTACACAAATTAATTATGCAAAGCTTTTGTTGGCTATTATTTTTCAAAGTGCTTTTTATGCATGCTTTGTGATTTGGGCTGCAAGTGTGATTGATGATCTTGCTCGATTAGGTTCTGTATGGTCTCGTTTTATTTTCCCGATGTGGTTTATGGGAGGGTTTCAATTTTCGTGGACTTCTTTATATCATGTTATTCCGATGATTGCTTGGATTGATCTTATTAATCCGATGATTTATATTACAGAAAGTACGCGAGTTGCCATTTCTGGGCAAGCAGAATATTTAAATTTTTGGCTTTGTTTACTTGCCATAGCTTTTTTTTCTACCGCATTTTTATTGGTAGGATTAATAAATTTAAAAAAACGATTAGATTTTGTATGGTAGCATACTAACAAGCCCCTCATTTTTTATACAAAGATGAGGGGCTTAGATTTTAGAATAAATTACTCAGCTGATTCTTTTTTAGCATGAGATTTTTTGCTAGATTTTGATGCTTTATCTTTTTTAGCTTTGTTTTTCTTTTCGTGAGCTTTTTTATTTTTTTCGTGTTCTTTCTTTTCATTTTTTCTATTGCGATGAGTGTCTGCTTTTCTTGCTTTTACATGACCTTTATCATTTCTTTCGTAACCGAATGTTGTATCATCTTGGTCTCCAGTTGCAAGAGCATTAACAGCATTGCCAGGATGTAAGGTTAATGTGTTTTCTGCAGCGGTCCAGATTCGTCCAAATCCTTGATGCTTTTCTTCCTTATTTTCTTTTCTGCGTTTTTTTGCAGGTTTTTCTTCTAATTGTGTTTCTTTTTCTTCATATTCTGCAACAATAAACTGTTGATTGATCAGAGTCATTGTTGCAAGCATCATTAATTTTTTAAAATTTTTC
>CANCGK010000069.1 GCA_947377595.1 bacterium
TTGTTAAGGTTCGGATAGATATGGCACTCGAGATGTGTTAAAATAGGGCCTCATTAAATAATCAAATTTTAGGAGGCCCTATATGACAAGTAGAAAGAAAGAAGCTTTCCAGATTGCCGCAGAAAAAAATTATACATTAATTGGAGAAATGCGGCTAGATTTAATCAAAAATTATGATGATTTGATTAAATCGGGCAGTTCACAAGCAGCTGCTCTTCAAGCATTAAGAATATCAAGAAGAACAATTTATCGATGGAAAGCATTGCTACGCAAGGAAGGTATTCTTGGTTTAGAAACTTATAGCACCAGACCAAATAGAATCAGAAAGCCTACCTGGACGCTTGAAATGAAAAAAAGAGTATTGATGTTACGATTGCAATACCCAATTTTTGGCAAAGATAAAATAGCTGTTATGTACAAAACAAAATATAATGAAAAGATATCTGCAACGACCACTGGCAAGATTTTAAATGTACTGTTAAAAGAACATAAAATTCAGGCGGTAAGCGATATTTCTGGTAAACATATACCCAAAGCTCGTAAATTTACTGGTCATGCTCAGCGATTGCCTAAAGGTATGAAGTCTAAACAAGTTGGTGAATTGATTCAAATTGATCAGATGACAGTTAATGTTCCTGGAGTTGGGGAAAGAAAAGAGTTTCATGCAATTTGTCCTGTTTCAAAATTTATCGTTTCAAAAACTTACAAAAAAGCTACAAGTCGCTCAGGGAAAGATTTTTTTGATTATGCACGAGCAAATTTTCCATTTCCAATTCTTTCAGCTCAAGTTGATGGTGGAGGTGAATTCATGGATGAATTTGAAAAAGCATTTGAAAAAGCTGCTATTCCTTTATTTGTTTTACCACCTCGATCACCAAAAATTAATGGCGGAGTAGAGCGATCCAATGGAACTTTTAGGTATGAGTTTTATTCTTTATATGATCGCTTTGCATCTGAAGTAGATCATGAACAAAAACTCATTAATTTTACTAAATTTTATAACGAAATTAGACCTCATAAAAATTTGAGGCTTTTGACTCCTTGTCAATATCTTGAGAAACTAAACTAGAGGCCTTGGAGTGCCATATGTATAAAACCCAGACAGGCATATGCAAAATTATTTTTTTTGCAGTAAAATAATAGAAGTAAAGTCAATTATGATTTTTTAGAAAGGCGTATTATGAAAAAATATATAATATTTAGTTTATTGTTTGGTTTTATGATAAATTTGCAAGCAAGTAATATTGAAAAGTTTTGTGATTTTTGCGATATCGACAGACAAGAGTTCGATGCTATTGCGGCATCTCATTTCTCGGCAACACATTACCGTTCTACAGCTCAAGCGATTAAACAAGATTTGCCAAGTAAATATCAAGAGATAGAGAATGGTGTTATTGAAAATTTTATAAAATGGATTCATGACGATAGCGAATTCTTCATGAGAGAAGTATATAAAAGCATACAAGATCGCAAGATGTTTAACCAAGAAACGAGAAAAAAGATACAAATACCAAATGTATCACAAAATCCGCCACTAAGTTCTGACACAGATGATCAATGTTCTTATCACGCAACTGAAAATTTTCCACCATCAACCGAAGATTGCGCATCTCAGTCTGAACAACAACCATCGCTATTTTCTCGTACTTGTAGCGCAGCACAATCAACTTGCTCTGCAATCTATCAGAACACTCGTCCGTTAGCTGTAGCATCTGCAGCTACAGCAGCGCCATATCTTGTTCAAAAATCAGGAGTTGCGTTACCTTCTCAAGCAACTATGATGTTATTACCGGCTGCAATTGTTAGTGGCAAATTACTGACAAAAGGACAATTCCCCTTAATTGATACAACAACAATAGTTTTTGACCGAAATAATGCAGATAAAAAGCACGCAAATATTGCAGATCATATTGTAGCGACAAGCATTATTCATGCTGATACTATTTGTGCTACAGGTGCAGCCGTAACAGGTGTTGCAGCATGTAATCAAAATAACAGTTGGCAAGCAACAGCAGGATTTGCAGCGGCTTCTGGTCTATTGACATTCAGTTGGTACAAAATATCACAATTTAAACGTGCTTGGAACGCATCCTGGCAACAAACATTACCAACATTAGAATTAAAAAAACCAGAAAAGGCGACTGATCAACAATGGAATGATTGGAATGCACAAGTTCGATCAGAAGGTCAAGGTCACGGATGGGATGAAAATACGCCTGTTGAAAATATAAAATTGAGGGCTGCTGCAGCTGAAAAAGAATACCTAGAATCTATAGAAATACTAAGACAAGAAGCATCAACATACATTCGGGATATAGAAGAAAAAAAACAAAATGGGCAAAATCCCGATCAGATTGTGATAGCAAAATTAAACAATGTAGGCAATAAAATTTATTTTAAGACAAACTATCTTACACAAGCTCAACAAGCAGAACAATATGCTGATAAACACATAACATATAATAAAAAAATTAATAAATTACATAATGATATGTATGTAGATGAATCAATTTCAGTAGCGCGTCAACTTTTGTCTTGGAAGACACCTTCAAGCGAAAATTAAAATTTATAAATTTGTACTGTTAAAAGGTAAAAATCCCGCAGTTGCGGGATTTTTTTTATATCAAAGAGTATCGAAATAGTAAAGCATCTGGGCAATCATCGCAAGGTTAAAGACAAAATCGCATGTTGCATAGTTGAACAATCAGAGCTCATGATCTGTGAAATTGCATACAATGGATACGAGTAAACAGATTGATGTAATGAATAATTTTGAGTCGAAAATTTAATACCATACGGAGAATTTGCATGCGTCTGAAGGAAACGATGCATACTTTTCAAGGTTCTACCATCACCCGATTTAACCTCTATTGGAATAATTTGAGCATGTATGTCGATCAGATAATCTATTTCTGCTTGATAGGGACTAGTATCTTTATGCCAATAATATAAATGCTTTTCTGCGTGTGGATTGCTGTAAACAGCAAGTTCTTGTCCGACAAATGCTTCGATTAAAGCTCCTTGATTAATAAAATTTTGCATTGGTTGCACAAACCATTGAGCAAGATTCAGCTTAAGTGTAGTTTGAGCTAAACCTATATCTAAAAAAATAACTTTAAAATCAAGATCATCTTGTTGAGCGCCTAATGGAATTCCTTGCCCAGAAGCATAATAAACTTTATGAACAATTCCTGCAGTAACTAATAAATCAAGAGCCGGTGACAATTCTCGCTTACGATACTCACCTTCGATAGCATTATATTTAAATTTATTACCTAATTGTTGCGGAACTTGATCAAATATTTTTTCTACATATTTAATTTCATGCTTTTTTGCATATTTATTAAAATCTTGTCGATAAAAGCTTAAAATACTTGTATGAAGTATGCTGATTTGTAAAGGATCTTGATAATCGATCCAATCTTGTATGGCCGCAGGCATACCTCCAATTGCAATATATCGACTTAAAAAACTTAAACATTTTTCGTGAATTATTTCTGGCATTGGTTTTTGTATATCATGTTGTAATACCATATTGACAAGTTCTGGTTGTATACAAGCTAAGTACTCAATAAAAGAAATTGGATGCATATACAATACTTGAATTCTACCGACCGGAATGCCAATTTGAGCAATTGTAAAATCTAACAATGAGCCTGCAGTAATCACATGCAATTCTGGCATTAATTCATAAAAATAACGTAATGCAGTAATTGCTTGTGGAAACATTTGAATTTCATCAATAAATAAAAGTGTTTTGCCTGGAATAATTTTTTTGCCTGTATAAGCTGCAAGCACAATGATAATTTCTTGCGGATCAAGCTTGCCAGCAAATGCTCGAGCTGCATCAGGTTCAAATTCTAAATTAATTTCAACAAAGTTTTCGTATGTTGCGCCTAAAGTTCTTGCGGCATATGTTTTACCTATCTGTCGAGCTCCACGTAACAATAAAGGCTTACGAACTCTGCTTAATTTCCATTCTAAAAGATAATAATCAATAATTCTTTTCATTGTTTAATCTATCCTCATTGTATATAAAATTGATACAAACAAGCTTCATGGTTATTTTTTATATATAATTATAACGTTTCATGGTTGTAATTAATAGATATTTATTGTCATGGTTAAAATCTGGATATATTTTTTTAACTTCATGGCAAAAAATAGTATGCAAAAAATTTTACTTTATGTGCGCAATAATACATAAAGGTAAAAAAAGGTACAGGCACATGCAAAGTTATGTTTTTTGCAGTAAAATATAAGTAGATTTATTTAAAAGTCACTTTTCAAGAAAGGTTTTTTCATGAAAAAAACAGTATTATATTTTACGCTTATGTTTTTTACATCCATTGTGCATAGTTCTGATAATGTACCTACTTGGATAATGTCAATATTACGTCTTGCTTACGAGCCAGCACGAGAACAATGTCTTAGTCAAAATAATTCTTTTACAGAAATTTTAGAAAATAATGCGGGCTCTCTAACAGTAGCATCTGTAGCTGCCGCAGCGCCATATCTTGTTCAAAAATCAGGAGTTGCGTTACCTTCTCAAGCAACTATGATGTTATTACCGGCTGCAATTGTTAGTAGCAAATTACTGACAAAAGGACAATTCCCCTTAATTGATACAACAACAATAGTTTTTGACCGAAATGCAGATAAAGAGCACGCAAATATTGCAGATCATATTGTAGCGACAAGCATTATTCATGCTGATACTCTTTGTGCTACAAGCGCAGCAGTAACAGGTGTTGCAGCATGTAATCAAAATAACAGTTGGCAAGCAACAGCAGGATTTGCAGCAGCTTCTGGTCTATTTACATTTGGCTGGTACAAAGTATCACAATTCAAACGTGATTTTAGTGATTCTTTTGATGATAGCAAATTACAGATAGAGCAAGAATTGAAAAATTTACCAATGCCGGAACCAAAAAAAGATAACGATCCTGATTTTAACATAGTGAATTGTTTGTATAGTCAAAAGAATTCAAAAATTTTAGATAAGAATTCTTCTGACGCAGCAATCATGCAACGCGTTAATTTTATAAACACTGACATCGTGAATAATTCAGATCTGAGCCACAAAAATCGTGAAAAAATTCTAGGTGCTTGTGAAAATTTACAAAAATATACTACCGCAAGAATAACATATAATAAAAAAGCATTACAAATCTCGCCACAAGCTCGTAACAAAGCAT
>CANCGK010000070.1 GCA_947377595.1 bacterium
CGCCGATTCAACTCTGAAGTGCAATGTTAAATAAGTTAAGTTTTGTGTTATGCACAATCTCAAAAGGGGTTAAATAATTTAATGATTTACGGGGTCTTAGGTTTAATAAAAATTCAACTCTTTTTACCTGTTGTGTAGTAATTTTACTAAAATCTGAGCCTTTTGGAAAATCTTCTCGAATAAGTCCATTGGTATGCTCGTTCAAAGGTCTTTGCCATGAATGAAAAGGCTTTGCAAAATAAGCTGTAGCATGTAATGCTTCTGACACTTTTTCATGTTCAGAAAATTCTTTTCCATTGTCATATGTTAAGGTTTCGATTTCACCAGGATATTTTGACATGCCTTGAATGATAGCATTACTAACATTTTCAGCAGTTTTGTCTGGAGATAATTGAATGATCGTGTACTTAGAAACTCGATCTACAGCAGTTACTAAGACCGGATATGATCCTTGCTTTCCAATGACCGTGTCCATTTCAAAGTCACCACAACGAGACTTTTCATCTACTATTTTTGGTCTTTCATCAATATCCACTCTATTTTTAATACATCCGCGACCAGCATTTTTATAAGCTCTGCTATTAGATTTTTTGCCTTTTCTGCGGAGCATTTTATATAAAGTTCCTCCCTTCCGTTTATCAGCCCAAATCCATTTGTAGATCGTTTCATGACAGACATAGATTTCTGACAATTTAAGGCGCCCTGAAATCTGTTCTGGACTCCAGCGAATCAGTAATAGTTGTTTGATTTGAGCTTTCAATTCAGAGGTCAATTTACTTGGTCTTTTACTAGCTTGGGATCGACGTTTTTGTGCTTTTTTGTGAGCTTGTTTTATTCTGTAACCTTTCAGACCAGAATTCCGCTGTATTTCACGTGTCACTGTTGATGCACTAACTTTTACCAATCGAGCTATTTGAGATTTTGATATTGTTCCTATTGCAAGATAACTTTTTATTTGGCATCTTTGTTCTAACGTTACGTGTTTATAGCCTTTAGGCATAATAATCTCCTTATTGTTGTGGTTAACATATTGAGATTATTATAACACGTAACGTTTTTTATTTTCTACAGACAACTCCTCACATTTTCCAGTTCATTCATCCTGTCATGATTTTGAGTAGGGTGAAGCTGGCCTAGCCGGCCATGGAGGCGTTATTCAGCTAATTCATTGCACTTGGGCTTAGAATGGGCGTATGGTAATTGCGTAGGTTGATTGAATATAAAATTATGAGTCAAGAGCTACAAAGCAAAACAGGAGACCTTGTTATAAAGTCTCCTGTTTTAGATAAACTATCTAAACTAAAAATATTAGTCGATGAAAGTTAACGCGATACCTTTTTGAGAACCACGACCAGTTCTACCAATTCTATGAATGTAATCATCATAAGATTGTGGAGTATCAAAGTTAATAACGTGAGTAATACCACTGATATCAATACCACGTGCAGCAACGTCTGTTGCGATTAACACGGTAGCACGATCAGTTTTAAAGTTTTGCAATGCACGTTGACGTTGACCATGAGATTTGTCACCATGAATTGATTCAGCTCTGATACCAGATTCGATCAATGATTCATAGATTTTTTCAACACCATGTTTAGTTTTGCCGAAAGCTAAAACTTTATCAAAGCCTTTTTGTGATAATAATTCTTGTAAAACTTCAATTTTGTTACGGCCGTTAATTCTGACAACATCTTGATGAATGTTTTTTGATGTATCGCCAGTTTTAACAGAAACGTTGACAGGAGTTTTTAAGAATTCATGAATCAAACCTTTGATTTCTGCAGATAATGTTGCAGAGAAGAATAAAGTTTGACGTTCTTCTGGTAAGTGACTTAAAATAAATTTAATATCGGTGATGAAACCCATATCAAGCATTCTATCAGCTTCGTCAAGAACAACTGTTTTAAAGTTTTCTAATTTTAAAACACCACGTTTGATAAGATCGATAACACGTCCTGGAGTACCTACAACAAAGTTATTGAAAGTTTTTGCTTTCATAATTTGAGGGAACATGCGAGCGCCACCAACGATAACAACTGATGATAAACGTAGATTTCTTGAGAAAAGATAGAATTCTTTTTCGATCTGTACTGCAAGTTCACGAGTAGGAGCTAAGATCAATGTTTGTTGATCTCTGTTTGCTAAAGCTTTGTTAATTAAAGGAATTAAGAAAGCACCAGTTTTACCTGTTCCTGTGTTTGCAAGACCAACTAAATCTTGTTGACCGTTTACAATGTGAGGAATTACAGCATCTTGAATAGGAGTTGGTTGTGTATAACCACGGCTTTCAAGATTTCTTAATAAATCAGTATGTAAGTTAAAATCAGCAAATTGATGTTTTGGTACAAATGCAGCTGCTGGAGTTGTGTCTGCAGTTACTTTGTTGATGATTGCTGAAATATCAAGTGTTTTGCTGTTAGGACGACGTCTGCCGCGTCCGCCACCAAATCCACCTTGAGAACCGTATGATCTGCCGCCACCATTACCACCGCGTGATCCATAAGATCTTTCGCCACCGTTGTTGTTTGATGAGTAAGATCTTTCACCGCCACCTTGTGAGTAAGAAGATCTGCCACCTTGGTAAGATGATGAGCGTTCGCCACCATTATTTGGGGTATAAGATCTATCGTTGCCACCTTGGTAAGAAGATGATCTTGGAGCATTTTCAGAAGAGTTTGTAGAACGAGCTGTATTTTCTGAACGATATGAGTTATTTGAACTGTAGCTTGAGCCTTGTGAATCGTTAGATTTTCTTTTATTTGATCCATTTGATGAATAAGAAGATCTGCTATCACGAGATTGAAAGTTTGACCTGTTATTAGTAGGTCGAGAAGAATTTTGGTTCATTATGACTTTTTGTTTATTAGATTGCTACTGGCCCGTGAATAGCCAGGCTTAGTAGTCGATTTTGAATTATTTCCATTCAGATATAATCATACTACAAATAAAATATTTGTCAATTCACCTTTCGCGACGTGTTTTTAAGGGCCAGGTTTTCTTTTTTTGTGATCACCTAGCCCTTAAAAAGTGTTTAATTGCGAATATGTTTTTTATTTTGATCTTTTTTTGGTGTCCATTTTCGCAAAAGTTGTTTTAAAAAATAATCTTTCGCTTGATGATTACGTTTTGGCCCTACATTTTCTGCTGTTGCCATCATACTTGCTTTGATGATTGCAGGATCAAAAATTTTAGGATCAATATGATCAAGAGTTTTTAAAAGATTTTTTTGCATAATATGTTTCATTGATTCTGCTTGAGAGATATTTTGCACTTCTTCTTCTAAAAAACTAAAAAAATCGATGACGCTATTTTGCAAATCATCTGCTTCTTGACTATTTTCATCGTTAACATATCCATGGGATAGTTGTGATCCTTGTATGAATGCGTTATGAACAAGAGCTGCTAAAGCATCTTTTTCGTACATCATGAGCCATTGTAAAATGTAAAGTAGCTCGTAGGATACTATAAACTGATCTTCGTTTTCTAGGAAAGGTTTATGATTCATAGTAGTTCCTTTGTATGATTTTTTAAACAACTGGTTATCATGTATCTTTTTAATTATTCTTCGTAATCTATATCCCAATCTTTAAAATTATCTTGTTCGTGTGTTGATTGTTCATTATGGTCATCTGTTGGCATAATTTCAACACTTTTTTTAATTTTTACTAATTGCTTGGTTTGAGCTTGAATTATTGCTTTGCGGGCATCAGTTTCTTCTATCAATTCTGATTGAGCTGTAGCAAATATTTTATTCATATCTTTTTGCATACGTTTGATTTTTTTTTGTAATTTTAAAATCATTTCAACGCCTGCAAGATTAATCCCTAATTGATGAGTCAGGTGAATAATTTCTTCTAATTTATCAACGTCTTCTTCTGAAAACATGCGCGTGTTTCCATCAGATCGCTGTGGCGTAATAAATCCTTCTTTTTCGTACAATCTGATCGTTTGTTGGTGTACAGAAAACATTTTTGCAACAGCAGATATAGAAAAATAGGCAGGTTTTTTTTTAAGCTTGTTATTCAACATGATATTTCCATATAAAGCTTGTGTCTTAATTTTATAGTATGATCTATCTCAAATGGCATGGATAGGCTGACTATAGTACCTATCACATTGACTATCTATATTCTGATTATATCTTACTATATCATAACTTTTATATTTTTTATAAAAAAGCCTCATCTTTTTTTTCAAAATTTGATAGCTTACGAGTATATTTTATTTTAATAAAAACTGATTATATTATTTACCATGTCGAGTGCAAAAATGAAAGCAAAAAAACTAATTTTATTTTATTTTATTTCGTTGATATTAAATTTAGATGCTAAAACGATAGTTCATACGATGATTTCTGCGACAGAAGAACGCGTGATGGGGCATGTTTTTAAGCATGTCATGACATCAAGTATGGCAGAACAAGATCAATTTTTTATCGATGGAAAAACCGTCAATCATGATCTGTATCGACAAGAGTTAGAGCGTATGGAAAAACAAGAGCGAGAAAAAGAGTACGAAGAGCTCATCGTCACAAGACGACATCGTATAGAATATACAGAAATGATGCAGGTTCAAATTGCAGAAAAATTATTGCGTCGTATCAGTGACGATGTGATCGGATTGCTTGACCGTATACAAAATCCATCGTTAGAACCATTTTTTGTTTTTACTGACACCACCATTCATTCGCACGCACAGTTGATGCAATTAAAGAATTTTGTTCTGCAAATTGATACTTTGATTGATGATAAAGTTGAGCAGGCAGATTTTTCCGGATTGTATGATTTGAGTACAAAACTGGAACCTTGGCCTGCTCGTTTAGAAAAATTTTTCCAAGATACGATGCAGCAAGCGATTAAAAAATCTGATGACACAGCAATGCTCAAAGAGCTCTTAAAGCTCGTTGGTCAAACATCGTAAACGCGTAAAAAGAGCAAGTTGTTAACGTCTAAAAATAGCTTTCATATTCATGTTGCGCGGATTATACGTTTGAGACATTTTGCGAATACAGCATAATTCTGATGCACTCATTGTGCTATCTTGTGCAAGCATTCTGTTATCTGTTAGTTGAATGTTATGTGATATTGTACTGATATT
>CANCGK010000071.1 GCA_947377595.1 bacterium
GCTACAGCTCCACTACTTGGCCCAACTAACACACCTTGTGTGCGTGCTAGATGTTGTAACATTGCGATAGATTCGTCATCTGGTGCTAAGAAAAATTCATCGATGACCGATTTGTTTAATACTGGAGAATCAAAATCTACGCCAATGCCTTCCAGCTTGTAAGGTTTTGGATGACCATTGGTTGATCGATATGAATTATTCGAATCGACAGCAATGACTTTAATGTTTGGATTTTGTTCTTTTAAAAATTTACCAGCACCGCTGACAGTTCCGCCTGTTCCTGCAGCTGCAATAAAATGTGTAATTTTACCTTGTGTTTGTCGCCAAATTTCTGGTCCGAGTGAACTGTAATGTGCCATAGCATTATCGAGATTAAAATATTGGTTTGGCATAAATGAGTTCGGAGTTTCTTGATGGATTCTTAAGGCTTGTGAATGATAGCTGTTGGGGTCTTGTAAAAAACTTGTTGCAGGACAAATCACAACTTGTGCGCCATAAGCTTTGAGTGTTTCTAGTTTTTCTTTACTATTTTTTTCTGGAAATGTAATGATGACTTTATAACCTTTGATTGCACCAATCATAGCGGTTGCAATGCCTTGATTGCCAGAAGATGCATCGATTAATGTTCCACCTGGTTTTAAAAGCCCTAATTTTTCAGCTTGTTCGATCATGTAAAGCGATGATCGATCTTTGACGCTGCCGCCAGGATTCAAATATTCAAGTTTTGCGTAAGTTTGGCAGGGAGTTTGAAAATCAATTTTAACTAAGGGTGTATTACCGATTGCGTGGAGCAATGAGTCGTGCATCATGAATATTCCATTTTTGTTAGATTGCGTATATTAACATTATTGCGATAATAAATCCGTAAATTGCAAAAGTATCGATCATGGCTAAAGCTAAAAGTCCGATTTTTGAAACTATAGAATATACATCAGGATTTAAACCAATTTGATCACATGCAGCAGCACCAACTCTGCCAGCATTAATACCAGTACCAATAGTACTTAAGCTCATACATAAAGCTCCTGCTAAGAGAGCTATTCCTTGTAAGGCGAAGTCTGTTGGGGTAATCTCAATATTTAAAATGAGTAATGCGATGAGTAATGAAAATATAACCGGTGTTTCGATAATACCTTCGCAAATAAATGTAAAAGGCAAAACTTTTCCATATGCTTTTCTATTTTTTCCTATGGCGGTGCATGCAGATGCTGCAAAAAGACTTAACCCAATGCATGGTCCAATGCTGCCGATGCCGATTGACATGCCTGCTGCTAATAATTGTAAAGCACCATTTAATGAGTCGACATGAGCAAGTTTCATGTTGATGAGCAGGGCGATAATAAAGCCAAAAATATTAGGAGTCACAATAATTGACTGCGTTAAAAGCATTAATTGTATAATTTTATTACTAAAAAATGGTTGTCGAGCCACAGATAAACATGCAGCTTGAGCAGGAAGACTAGATGCAATACCTGCAATAAAACTGGTAAGGCCGATAGCAAAACTCATGCCTATTTTGCCGTATGAAGCATAAAGATAATTACAAGGAATTGATGTATCTAAAACGAGTATGATAGAAACAACAAGACCTAAAATCGCAGAAGTTTCAGTTAATGCCATGGCAATTAATGAAACTCGGCCAATTTCTGGAGCAGCTTGAGGTTGTATATCAACTGCTTGTAAAGATTTTAAACCAATAAAACCTTGTCCTAAGCCAGCACCTAATGCGGCTAAAGTAACAGGCAATGCTGTTGTTAAGGTATACAGAAAAGGTGTCATAATTCCTCAGTTTCTTCTTGTGGAGCTATTTCCATAGATAGGTAAGTTAATGTCAGCATTGAAAATACAAATGCTTGAATCGATCCATCAAAAATACAAAAGACCGCTTGAACTAAAAGATTTAATCCTGTGCATAGTCCTATGCATTGAGTTATTGTTGAGCTTGCAACTAATGTAAACCATAAATGTGAAATAACATATCCACCAAAAATATTACCAAATAATCTAAATGATAAAGACATAATTGAAGTTAGTTTGCCAATAACATGTAAGGGGAACATTAAAAAAAATGGCTGTATAAAATCATGGCTATATTCTTTTAGCCCTTTGTGATAAATCGAATTGCCTTGTACATAAAAAAATGAAATAAGACCTAATGCAAGTGTTGTGTTTAAATCTTTGGTTGGTTCTTCGATAAAAGGTATAAGCGAAATGATGTTACAACAAAAAATGAAGGTAAATAATGAGCCTATAAATGCCAGATGTTGTACAGGAGAGCTTTGTAGGGTTTGTTGTAACAGTTCTTTAAAACTTTCAACATATTTTAAAATTAAGAATTTTATGACAGAATGTTTTTGTGATAAGACATAATGAGCGTAGAAAGCAAAAGATATTAAAAGTACTGTTACGATAAGAGATCCAGTAAGCGTATCAGTATTTAAGGTCCAAAATTTATGTGTCCATCCATATTGAGTTAATGGTTGCCATTGATGACCTGTTAATAAATTATGATCTTGCATGTATGAACTCTTTGATTTTTAAATAGTTACTAGCTCATGAATACTAATTTTTTCTATCGAGGAAAGATACATTTATCATTTTAATATCGTTGAATTATGAAAATAGTAAACCAGTATGTTATTAAAAATGAAGTTATTAAAATTATAGGATGTATCTGATTTGATTTCAACATAATGTAAAAAAATCTACTTAAAAATAATAATTTCATTATTGATATTACAGAAATAATTATCGGCTTTTTGTAGATAAAAAGAGCTTTCTCTGTAAAAAACAGAGAAAGCCCACATGCGATACCAGCTGTTAAAATCATAAAAAATACTTGAAGCATTATAGATTCGCTGAATTTTGATAATGTAAATATTCTTGAATCATTGCTGAGCTACCAGTGATAATGATAAGATCTTTACTATCGTTATATGTGCCATGTAATGCAGTAAAAGCTTCGGTGAAATTTTTATATGCTTTCACTTTAATTTTTGCATTTTTTGCGACATTGACCATTTTGGCAACATCCCAACTTGGTTTATTTTTTTCACCCATAATGTTTTTAATTGGGCAAAGTGCAATAGTTCCTGATGCTTTTTTGCCAAAATTGCGAAGTTCTTTGATTAAATCATCATCATTAAATTGATCTTGATGACATCCTATGATGAGTGATACATTTTTGAATTGATTTTTATACGCAAGAAGTCTGTATCCAAGGAAAAGATTGGTAAGAGCATCAATATTGTCAGCATTATCTAACAATATCATTGGCGTCGTATTGGTGATAAATTCAAAACGATAAGGCACGTTATTTGAAGCTTGATTCCAGAATGATTCCAGAGATTGGCTAGGATTATCTTGAGATATTTTTTTAGCTTCTAATGTCGGTCTACCACGAACACCTTTTGGTTTACTTAATAAAGTTCCATTAAGAACTTCGATTGTATTATTTTTTGTTATAAAAATATCATGATAGGTATGAGCAAGCTTTTGAGCAAGAGCACCACATCTTCCATGAAGTTGTTCAAAAGGATAAGGTAATGGAGCTAATTTGCGTGTTGGCATTTGCCATTGACCACCTTTGGCTTGCACCATTTTTTGCATAATTTGTAAATTTTGTTTGTTTTGATCGGCGCATAAAAAATGAGTTTTTGATGTGATCGGCAACATGAGATTTTCAAAAGCAGCTAAAGTATCATCATGAGATGTATTAGGAATTATTCTTGTTACTGCGCAAATTTGAGCATCACAATACATAACAGGATCAAGTGTATATGTTCCAGCGTTTTCGAAAATAGCAAAATTAACGTTGTTTTCTGCAAAATAAAGAAATGCCATCATAGTTAAAATATCTTTTGTTGATGCTAAGATATTTTTATCTTCTACGGTTTGCAGAACTTTAAGTGCTAATGTTGTAAAATTTTTATGAGAAATTTGTTCATTATCAATAACAAATCGTTCATTATATAAATGAATGTGAGGAGTTATAAAAGCGCCAACTTTAATGCCTTCTGTTTGTAATAATTTACATGCATAATGAATTGTCGTGCTTTTGCCACTTGTTCCAGAGACAAGAGCAACATGTAATTTTTTTGATGGAAATCCAAAGCTTTCATCAAGTTGGCTTATTGCGGTAAGACTTGTTGTTGCAGCCCAATGAGTATCTAAGTAATGAATTATTTCGTTGTAAGTCAATGGTGATTGCATCAATGAATGTTGCTTCTTTTCAGACTTTGTATTAATTTGAACCATTTACTTTCTCCATTTTGAACAAAAATATGTCATAAAAAATGAAAATATTTTTAAAATTATATACAATTTTTTTAGATCACAAAAATTATAGGTTATACTCTTAAAATGTCAATTTATAAATCTTGCTGTTGTATGACAGCTCTAATAATTTCTATTTGAAAGGTGTTTTTTTGAATAATTGGAATAATCAAAAGACAATTGACCAGGTTTTAGAATTTTTAAAACAAGATAAAATAGTACTAGCTCAATCAGATACAATTCTAGGCTTATTTGGAAATTTATCTTTTGCGGCAAAACAAAGGTTAGATAATATCAAAAAAAGAAATTTAAAGCCATATATCGTATTGATTCAATCTGTCAATTCGATTGCAGCTTTTACAGATCAATTTATTGATGCCAACATGTTGCATATCATGAATAGATATTGGCCTGGTCCCTTGACTATTATTTTTAAAGCAAAATCAAATTTACCAGATTGGATGATTGGCTCTCAAGGCACGATAGCTCTTCGAATTCCAAAACATGAAGGATTGCAAAAAATATTGCAACATTTTGACGGTATCTTTACAACCAGTGCAAATGTTTCAGATCATCCAGTACCAAATTCTTATGCAGAAATTGATGCTTTAATTTTAGAGCAAGTTGATTTGATAGCTTGCCCTCAAGATTTTGTATCTGATGGTCCAGCTTCTACCATTCTTGATTTTTCATCTGGATCTATGAAAATCATTCGATTAGGCGCGGTTGTTGTAGATTCAATTTGAATTTAATAAGTAAAGTATTGATTTAAAATATCCTCTTTTAGTAAAGTGTTACAAGAATGATTTTGTAAT
>CANCGK010000072.1 GCA_947377595.1 bacterium
GTTGCTTGCTCATCATATAAAATTTTGAAATTGCTTGGCCAGATGCTTGTTGTACCTGCGTAATAACTGGTCGCAATGATAGCAAATGATCCATAACAAGATGTAGGTGTGGCGTTGGCAAAACAGCCCCTGCAGTTAATCCTGCAATATGCCCAACTGTTTGCGGACTGGTTGCAGATGAAGATGGAGCAAACGCCGATTGAAATTTTGACTGTTTACTTTGTTGATTATTGTAAAGACCGCCAAGATCTGGGGTAAAGGTACATTGAGGATCATAACTTTGTATGATGTCATGGTGCATGAAAATCAATATGAAAAGATATAAAAAAAATAGATTTTTTTTCATAGATCATGCCCCTTAAAATGATGATGTATGGCAGGCAAAATTAATTAAGCTACCATACAAAATTTCATAAGACGAGATCAAGAAAAAAATCTTTAAAATTGCTTGCAATAAGGTTTATGATACATACAATTTTTTTTTACTTTGTATTGCTATCAAAAGCCTAACCAGCATCTTGATATGCTTGTATAATTGCAGGATCAGTTTCTAACGAGACATGCTCATCTTCGTGAATAACGATTAAAATAATATCAGGTCGACTGATTCTTAGTTTTTCCCATTCCATTAAAATTTCGATAAAATTCTGACTCGACATCCAGGAGAGCATGGTTTTTTGTCGTTAAACTTTCTGAAAATCCCACAATTTTAGTTTCAGTGTGAGAATTTATTTCAAAAAACCATTGTTTTTAAATGGCGGTTTGAGTTAATCTCTTTTTAAGATAGAATTTTTGTCATAAAAAAGAAAGGTTGTGTGATGAAGAAAAATTATAGTTTATTGTCAGTTTTATTATTTGCTATATGTTCAACATTGTGGGCTGAAAATAAAGAGCAAATTCATTTAGATAATAAATCGAGTCAAGATGTTGTGTTAAGTTTGACGTGGAGAGGGCTTGAAAAACCTCATCTTAGACGAGATACTGTTGAGTCTGTAAAAAAAGGTAAGTCACTGACGGTTAAATCGTCCGATTCTCATTACAAACTTGAAAAAATATCTGTACAATCAGCAACGCAAGTTGGTATTGAAGCGGCAGCAGCCGTTGCAGGCGTTGGGCTTATGGTGGGGACTGCAGGAGCGGCAGCAGCTGTTGCTGGTGCAGCTGCTGCAGCTGTAGGAGCAACAGCAGCAACAGTAGATGCTATTACACTTGCTCTAGAATGCGCTTATCTTGGTGCGCAGATAACAGCTTTCGTTGCAGCAGGAGACCTTAAAGCTTCACGTGGTAAGGCATATGCGCATAAATTTAATTATTTTACATTTAAGAATAGTCCAAAGTCTAAGAAAAAAGATTTAAAAAGCGCTGTTACTAATTCACAAATTTTAATTATAAGTTCTAAAGAACCATTGGATGATGTTATTAAAAAGGCAGAAATCGCATCAAGTAACGCCGTTAAGCCTGTTGCGACATCAGAGACATCTGTTAAACCAGCTGAACCTTCTGTACAAAAAAAATAGCATGATTGTGTGATACAGAATTATTAATTTTTTTAAAGTAAAGTCAATTGCGCTTTTAAGTTAATTATTGGGATATTGCATATCCTATGTACCTATCAATAAATTTACTTTTTCACAGTTACTTTGCAATAATATGGGCTCTTTTTAAGAGCCCATATTGCGTTGTGTGTAATTTATAATCGAATGCCAGCTCTATTGAGCTCAGATTTTAATTGCGTAGCGCTATGGCCATGCAATAATATGGTAGAAAAACCGAGATTGCGTGCTGCGTGAGTATGTGTTTTTTCGATATCAATCACTAAACATTCGCTTGGATTGTTGATATTAAAATGATCTAATAACGCATCAAAATATAAAGAATTTGGTTTTAATTGTTTTGCTTTGTGAGAAAAAAAGCAATGTTTGCTATCAATTAATATGTTACTGGTCAGCAATTTCATAAGTATTGGATCAGATTCTTTATCCCAATTACCAATGATGTAAATGGTGTATCCCATTTTTTTTAATGTTTGTATAATTTTAGCAAAATCTTTAATAACGTACTGTGTTTCCATAAAAATAGAAGGGGACATCATCATTAAAGAGATATTTTTAAAAACAACCTTTTCTATTTCTGACATATGACTTTTATCAAGATATGTTGAAATGGTTGATTTAATCGTTTGATTCGGTTGTAAGCCTAAAAGCCAATCACACAAAATACCAGGCATTGCCAAATCTTCGTTATAGGTAACTTGATTGGTTTTGGCAGGGATATTTTTCAGTGCTTTAAAAAAATCTAATCGACTTGGAATATGTCCAACAACGGCAGTATATTTCATCGAGTTGATAATGCCAATAATTTTACTCGCAGCGGTAGTGCTTGGAGCTACAAGAGCATTAATATCAATAAAAATATGTTTGATAGGTAAAGATTCGATCATGCTTGTTGCAAAAAAAATACATAAGATACCAATGGTTTTCGTTTTATAATTCATAAAAATCCATATTATATAAGATACAATTATTATATTTTAATTATGCTTGACCTGTTGGAATATTTAATTCTAAAGCCTGACTTTGACGTAAAATGCCATATGAAACGAGTTCATTTTTAACATGTTGTAAATCAAAGTTAGAACATAAGATTGTTTTGTTAATGCATGCAGCTTGTGCGCCGTCAAGATTATCTTGTTTATCATCAATGAAAATACATTCTGATGGTTGTAGATTATACTGCTCGCAAAAATAAGTAAAGATTTGAGCGTCAGGTTTTTCGTAAGGAGTCATTTCGCTGATAACAATATCATCAAAAAAACTAAATAATGAAGCGATTTGTGGCTCTTGTTTGATAAGCTCATATTTTGCAACTGATAAGTTAGAAAGAACGAACAATTTATGGCCAGATGCTTTGCATGCCTTTAATAATGCTAAAGTTTCTACAAAGTTGACTACAAGCATCGGTGATGTTGATTGAGTGTCGGCAAGCATGTGTGTTGCGTCTTTTTTGATTAAAAGCACGCCGCTCAAGTCAAAAATGATAGTTTTGGTAAAACGAATGTTTTGTGGAGATTTATGTTGAGTTAATACTGTTTTTTTTATCATAAAATCGCTCCTTGTGCTACAAATTTTAAACTTCTGCGGTTTATTTTTTGAGCAGAAGTTGCATATATTAAAAATATTGATAAAAGTTTAATTTATATTAGTGTATCATATTTTTTTAGGTTTGTCTGAAAAATTATGATTTTATAAGGATAATTATGTTAGATCGATCAAAAATTATGCTTGCATTGCAGAGTGCATCTTTAGACCTTTTTGTCGGATTTACCCAAGAGATCGACATTGCGAGTACAATATGGTCTGTTATATCAAAAGATGAGCACTTTGAGTCTACAATTCATGCAATTAAGCAACCAATATTGATTCCTGCTTGGAAAGGTCTTTTGGCTGATGTTGTATCGATTACTCCTCAAAATCATCCTTATATTGTTGTCAGCGTTGATGGTTCGCAAATTTATTATGATAAGCATCAAGGACCGCCTTGTTTTTTAATTAATATTGGCTTTATACAGCTGCGATATGGTTGTGTTGGTAAAGCGGTTACGTATGGCAGTCAACCATTTTTAACAACAAAGTTTGATGAGACGAATGATTTTGCTTCACCTGATTTTGTTAATATGCAACGTGAAAGTTATGAATTTGACCAAGCATTAAAGCAGATGGAAGAGATTAAACAGCAATTTCCCGACACACTAGCCGGATGTTTTTTTGATGGGTCTTTGATTTTTTTCCATCTTGATGCTCAAGACATGGATTTAAAAGAAAGATTTTTAGATGATTATTGTGGCGTGCTTGAACTATTTTATCAAAAGCGATTTTTGATTGCAGGGTACATGAGTTTGCCTTGCACAAAAGAATTAGTAAATTTATGCAAATTGATGCTGGATAAAGATGAGTATAAACAGCAATTTACGCTTCCTGTTATTGATCGATTGACCGATGTTGATATTGCAGATTTATATTTACAGCCACATCAACGATCCATTATTTTTAAAAGCAAAGCTCCCATTTGTTACTTGTATCCAGTACATTTACAACCATATTTTTGTTACCTGCATGTAGGTTTCGAAATCATTCGTTTAGAATTTCCGGCGTGGATAGGGCAATCATCAGATTTAGTTGATCAAATTTGTGCTATGGCGTTAGATCAGGCTATAAAAGGTCGTGGATATCCGGTTTGTCTTTTTGAAGCTCATGAGCAAGCGGTCGTCAAATCTTGCGATCGAGATTTTTTTTATACCATGATTGAACGATTAAGTCATCGCAAAGCTCGTAGCTATATTATTTCTCAAAAAAGTATAAAAAAACAGCAACCAATTTTATAACATTCTGTAGATTTTTTTTCAAAAATATATGAATTTATATCTACGTAAAAACTATTCTTAAAAATAAAGGGGAGAGTTATGAGTAAGGTGATATTGTTGTTGATAACAAGTTGCAATGTTTGGATGATTCAAGCTGCTGAACAACAAGAGCGTAAAAATTTTCGATCGACGTTAGTTCGAAGATGTACATCATTTATATCTGGCATGGCTTATCGTTCTTATTCTCCAGATTCAGTCGTGCAAGATGTCAATGATGCCACTATTAAAAAAAGTAGCTCTTGCTCGCATGTTCGTGAACGATTTGGTGATACGATATCACAGATCGAAACGCATAAAGAAGATCTTAATGTAAGTGTTGCTCGTAGTGATAGCAACTCATCACAAGATTTTGGATTTTATGTACCTTTGTCAGATTCATTGCATGTTCGGCATTCTCCAAAACGATTACATGCTCCAAGACCAACTTTAGTCAGTAATATGATAGGTAGTCGACGTGTCTTTTTTAATAATTCTGCTTCAACCGATTCATTTACAAGTTCATCAACAAATTCATCCGATGATCTTTCGTCAATGATAGAAGTAGATAAACATGCAAAAAGAGTTCATGTCACGCCACCAGTAAGTCCTGGGATTATCAGTGTAACTCCTGATATAGAATAATACGGAA
>CANCGK010000073.1 GCA_947377595.1 bacterium
TGTGTATAATCAAGCTTTCGATCAAACTAAAATTAAATCAATAGAATCACCTGCAGATCAACGTAAATTATTAAAAAAAATTAAAGATTTAGACGGTCAAACATCTGTTGCTAGCTATCTATTTTACCTAAATAAATAAAAATCACATAAAACAACAAATATGAATAAAAAGCATGTTATTATCATTTCTGGGCCAACCGCAACCGGTAAATCTGATTTTGCACTACAACTTGGAACTTCGATTGAAGTTGTCAATGCTGATATTGGATCATTTTATACACAATTGACGATTGGCACTGCAAAACCTGCATGGCAAGATCAAGCAGTACCGCACCATTTTTTTGATGTTATTGATGATACTTCCAGCTGGACAGCGCCTGAATTTCGTCAAAAGCTTGCAATTTTGATCCAAGAAATCTGGGATCGCGGCAATACTCCCGTGCTTGTTGGTGGATCAGCTTTTTATGTTCAAGCTTTTTTTTATAAAAATCATGAACTGCAAGCACCTTGCCAAGATTTGATGCAATCGCTTGAAGAACAAGCAAGTGACGATTTATGGCAGCAACTCGTACTAATCGATCCAGATCGTGCTGCTGCTATTGATTCGCACGATCATTATCGATTAGTACGAGCTTTAGCGATTTGGCAAACACAAGGGCAAAAGCCTTCTGATTTTCAACCGATTTTTCAACCGTTAGCGCCATTTTATTTTGTTACGCTCACTCGAGATCGCGATGAATTGTACAATATGATCAATCAAAGAGTTGCCGTTATGATACAACAGGGCTGGCTTGATGAAGTGCGATCGTTGATTGATGATCCAATTTGGCAAAATTTTATGCTCAAGAAAAAAATTATCGGCTACGATTTACTTGCTGCGCATCTTTTAGGGTATTGTCCAGATCAAAGCTTAGAAGAAATTATTGCATTGATTTGCCAAAAAACCAGAAATTACGCTAAACGTCAAATAACTTTTTTAAGCAAATTACAACGATCTGTGCAAAATGCTCTTAAAGATTTTCAATGTCAAGAGAGCAAAGTGGTGGAATATAATCTAAGTAAAACATCTGTTCAAGATATAATCAGTTGCGTAAAGGATTCTTGTTTATGAAAAAAATTGCTTTCATGAAGGAGGTCAAGTTGGTGGTGCTTATCCAACATCAAGTTATGCATTAACCACTACTCAAAATATTATTCATGCTATTGGTCCTGATTGTAGGAACCAAGACGAAGAAGAAAATAAAAAAGATTTATTAAAAAATGCGTATCAACATTCTTTACAAGCAGCAGATAAATGTGATGAGGAGCTAGAATATATAACTTTTCCATTTATTAGTTCTAATATTTTTGCGTATAAACCAAAAAAAAGAATGTGCTCAAGTTGCTCTCGATGCTTGTGTGGAATATTTAGAAGAATATGCAAAATCTACTCGGTTAAAAAGCATTGTATTTGTGTTATTTTCATCTGAAGATTTTCAAATATTTCAAGAAGCTGCAGAGCATCCAAAAAATGAAGATTAGACAGACAATTATAAGGAATTTTTTATGAAAAATAAAATGATGTTAGTCGGTTTGCTTTATAGCTTGCAAATTTGTGGCTCAAGATCAGAAACAATGAGCCTGCAAATTTATGGCTCAAAATCAGCAGAATTTATGACTTCTATAGGAGATCATCTTGCAAATTATGATAAAATTAAACAAAAAGAACTTGCAGAAAAAGATAAAATAATCACTGATTTACAAAGGCAAGTAAGTCCTTTAACAGAAGAAAATCGTAGGTTAAAGGAAGAAATCACTGATTTACAAAGGCAAGTAAGTCCTTTAACAGAAGAAAATCGTAGGTTAAAGGAAGAAATCACTGGTTTAAAAACGCAAGCAAGTACTTTAGAAGCGGAAGTAGATTCTTTAACAACAGCATGTACTAAGTTAACTAAAGATAATGAATTTCTTACTTATTCTGAATATGTAACTTTGCATGCGCGGCATCTTTGGACTGCTGCAACAGCAGGCAGTGCTGCTATGTGTGCAGGAGCATCTTTTTTACTTTCAAGATCTGATAAAGCTTCTTCTACTCCGTTGGCAGTAACTGCTTGCACCACAGGTTTGTTGTCAATAGGATTAGGATTAAAAAGTGTTAAATCACAGTCCGTTTATGGAAAAGCTTTCACAGATTTATGTAACCGGCATAAAGATGGTATAAAATCACCAGCAGATCAACGCTTAGTGATTGGAAAGATCAGGGAGCTTAATCCTCAGACGTCGGTTGCTTCTATTCTCTATGGCTTAATTAAAAAAGAATCAAATTAAATATAAGGAATTTTTTATGAAAAATATGTGGATCGTAGTTTTGAGTTTGCTTTATAGTTGCTGTAGTTTTGCCAGTGATAAAGCAACTAACGATGTGTTACACAAAGCGGTGAAAAGTTTAAAAAGCAAATTGCAAGAAGCAAGAGCGGAGAATGTAATATTGAGAGCGGAGAAAGAAAAATTGGATCAAGAATATTCTTTGCTTGAGGAAGAAAGAGAACTTTTAAAAAATAGTCATGATGGTATAAAACGCGACATGCAAGACGCAGGCAAACGAAGAGCTGAATTGGAAATGCAAAATGCTGCATTGATCGCACAAATAGAGGCAATGATTAGACAACAGCAAGAACAAAAGTCAAAAAAATAACGATAATAATTGAAATAAAACAAAGGAATGTTTTATGAAAAATAAAATGATGTTAGTCGGTTTGCTTTTTAGCCTGCAAGTTTGTGGCTCAGAAGAAAAATTAGATGAAGATACAGAACGCTGCATAAGTAATATCGCGCAAGCAATAATTGGAATCAGATATATGGACGCAGCGCTCACAGAAAAAGATAAAATAATCACTGATTTAGAAACGCGAGTAAGTACTACAGAAAGAGCAAATTGTATATTATCGGCAACTTTAGCTAAAAGAGATGAACAGATAAAAGGTTTGTCGGCAACTTTAGCTGAAAGAGATGGACAGATAAAAGGTTTGAGTGAAAAAGTGCGTGAATTAACTACTCTAAATAGTCAATTAACTAAAGATTCACAAAATAGATCTGTTGCTAGTTTAATATATTGGAAATGATTTTAGAAGATAAAGAAATGTAACGATTATTACTTGATTCTTATCTTGCAAAAAAAGGAGTTAAAAAGCTCCTTTTTTTATTTTTGATGATAAAATAAGTTATGCAATCAAACTTGACTTTATCTGATCTTAGTTTATATATAAAGCAGTTATCAGAGAGGATTTTTACAATTTTTTAACCTAGGTATAATTCATGGAAAGATCAAACTCTTTTGCGGCAGATCAGATTGTCATGAGTAAGCGGCAAGCAAGTATGATGATGGCAAGCATGCTTTTGTTTTGTTTGTTTGTTTTTATTGTAGGATTTTTTTTAGGTAAACGTTCTGCGATTGATGATTTTTCTGATAAAATGGGCAAACAAGTGTTACATGATCAAATAGATTTTTTACTGACTACGCAATCATTACAATCATCACAACAAGATGAACCGACAGATTCTCAAACGGCATCAGAATTTTCTTCTGCAAGCTTTGATCAACCATTCGATAATCCAATTATTAATCTTCAATCACAAGACAATCATACTCAAGGCGATCATCTTGTAAAAGTTGATCCTATAATTGCCTTGCCCGCAGATGAAATTGTACATGACAATGTACATCAAATTGAAAAAGATGTTGTGTCAAAATCTAAGCTGCAGTATGCTCAATTAATTGGATTTGGTACAAAAAAAGCGGCGCAAGGTTTTGTAGCTCGACTAAAAAAACATAATGTTCCTGTTATTTTAAAAACAATGATGAGTAAGACTGCATCTGGTAAAGAGCGAGTTTGGTATCAAGCTATCACTCCAACATATGAATCATTGCAAGAATTACAAGGACAGGTTGCAAAAGTAAAACGTCTTGAGCATATTCGCGATACAGACATTAAAATAATATATACAAAATAGTACGGAATTTAATAACACGCAAAACGCACGAAGGATCTTTATGATTACGCAATTAAGGGGCATGCTTAAAAGTCACGCTTATCGAGTATTTTTATGGATATTTTTAGCAGTATTATTATTTGGTGGCATGTCATTTGATAATAGTCAGCATAAACCATGGGTTGTTAAAGTTTATAATAATAAAACTACCGATATAGAATTTAGACAAGCAGTAGCAGCATCACAACGTCAATATGATTATTTAAAAGCACAAGGAATTAGCTGGCCAAGAACAGAAACGATCGAAAAAGAAGTTTTGCGTCAAATTGTCAGCGGCGGATTAATGAAAAATGTCAGCCATGAACTTAATTTAGTTGTGCCTTCGATTTTATTACAAGAATCATTGCACGAGCAATTAGCAAGCCTGCCAGAATATTTTTTTGATGAACAAGGACAATTAATTGTCGCTATGCTCGAAAAAGTAATTGCACCTCAAACATTTGAATCTTTACTTGCAGACATGGAAAATCATATTAAAACAAATTTGTTGCAAAATATTATTACGATTGGTTCTTATATTCCGCAATTTGAAGTAATGATGCAATGTAATGAAGATTTTGCAGATAAAACATATTCAGTTATTACGTTTTCTTTGTCACAAGCTTTAGCTCAAGCAAAAGAAAAAAAGGCTTCACACGAGACCTTAGAGCGTTTTTATAAAAAATCAGAACATGGTGATTTGTATAAAACTGTAGAAAAACGAGCAGGGCATTATTGGAAATTTAATAGCAAAGATTATGGACTTACCATTTCTCATGCAGATGTAACAACCTACTACGAAAACCATAAACAAAGTGATTATGTAATTTCACCGGCACAAGTACAAGTTCATAGAATCTTCTTTGGTCAAAGCCATGATGAAGCAAGTGATGCAAAGGCTC
>CANCGK010000074.1 GCA_947377595.1 bacterium
TCTATTTTATACACAACTCGCACACAACGATTTTGCATACCATCATAAGATTGCAACGCACTTGTCGTAATAAATGTTATCATATCAAGGTTGCCATTTTTATTCATGCTATAAAAATATCGACTCATAATCTGTGCATCTTTTTCTGATTGATTCTGCGCTTGAGCCGAATTTTGATCTTTCTTATTTTTTGATAAATCTGCCTGAGTAAACCAAATAGCAGATATACCCATAAGATCATTTTCAAAACGATTTTTAAGAGTTACTATGTTTGTATCAGCTTGCACAAAACGATCCACTCTTTGCATGTTATGCATAATTTGATTATAAATTTCAAACAAGCTGGTCATAATAATTGCTGAAATAGCCATGACCATAACTAACTCTAAAGCTGAAAACCCTGGTTGCATATTGTGCTTGTTGCTCCATAAACTTTTCATTTTTTTTCAACCTTTGGAGCATATAAAAAAGTATAAGCTTGAGCTAGATTTTTTTGATCTTGCTCTGCGCGAGCTGTAATTATGTGTAAATTTTTAAACATTTTAAAATGAGATTGCGTAGTATCATTGTCCATACTTGCTTGTTCAGATTTGCTTGCAATATTTGATTGTGTCGTAATTGTAATGGTCATATCAGGATGAACATATGTTTTAACATAGACATCTAAACTTTTTTCAACATATCCATCATGTTCCAATTGTTCTTTGACAATATTTTTTTGATACGCAACAAGATCTTGCTGTAAGCGAAATTGAGCTGTTAATTGAGTCTGAGCTATAATCATGCGCTCAAAAAAATATTGCTGTAATAAAAATAATGATGAACCAAAAATTGCTAAAATAGCAATTGCTCCCATCACTTCAAGAAAAGACATTCCTGATTTAAGGTGTTTGAAATGCATCATGCACCGACATCCTTGCGTAAAATGGATTAATTTCATAACTAAACTGAACATCTGGCTGTAAACCATCTTCGTCTTCATCAATCATGTTCGCAATAATTGCTTGACTCGTTCCATCAGGCATAATGTAAAACATTAAATCAAGAGCTGCTGTTCCTGCAACCAATTCTTCAACTCCATTAATAAAAAAGTTTTTTATTTTAAAACGCTTAAGGTCTAAATTTTTTTGATCTAATGTAGGAATTTGAGTTACATACTGCTCGTCAACGACCCGTATAAATCTTTTATGCCGATTTGTTTCGATAGATTTTGGATCATACACACGAGTTTGAATTGTTCCACCTACAAGATCAATATAAATTTGATGTACGCTATGAGTCAATATAGATCTCAACACAGCATCTTTCATTAATTGTTCAAAAGAAGCTAAAAATTCTTTTCGCTGTGCGCCTTGCTTCGTTTTAAAAAGGTTAGGAACCACGAAGGCTCCTAACAATCCAAGCAATGCAAAAACAATCATCAATTCTAAAAATGAAAATCCAAATTGTGCAGATTTAGTTAGCTTCAATTTTTTGTTCTTCTTTCTCTGGGTCACCATTTGAATATAATTCATATGATTTTTTTGCACCACGTTCATTTTTTTTATACACGATTGGTTGTTGCCATGCATCCAGAATTTCTTGTCCTTGCATTTTTTCTGGTAAATATGAGCCACTCCAACCTTGCACACCCTCTGGGCGTTTATCTAAATCTTCTAATTTATTAGGCAAAACATGTACATCCATTTTATAATCTAAAATAGCTTGATTTACTAATTTTAAAGTATTTTGAGTAGAAGCAACATTTCCTTTACCAACTAATTTTAATAATCCTGGAGCTACAAAGCTCATAATCAACATAATAATACCCAAAGATATCATTAATTCAACAACACTAAATCCTTGCTGGAATGATTTACTTTCATGTGCCATATCTTATTTTCCTTTGATAAAAAGTTATACTTATATTTTTTACATACCAGAAGAACCATACATGTTCAACATTGGTCCCATGATAGCCATCATAATAAAACCAACAACCAATCCCATGACAATAGTCATAATAGGTCCTAAAGCAGATGTCAATTTATCTGCTAATTCAGATAAATCTTCATCATAATTTTTTGCAACCAATAAAAGCATGTGGTCTAACTTACCATTTTGTTCACCCGTATTAATTAAATAAATAGCCAGCGGTGGAAAAAGTTTTGTTTCTTGTAAAAATGAACTAATTTTACCCTGTTTAATAATCTTATCTTTTGCAGTCTCAATTGATTGTAATAAAATTTTATTTTCAATGATATTACAAACAATATCAAGTGCGGGAGCCAAATTTACACCATTTTCTAATAACATACCAAGCGTACTACAAAACTGAACAACCGCGCTCATTTTTGAAAAAAATCCAACTAATGGAATATGCAATTTTATATAATCTAAAGCATATTGCCCACTTTTTGTCGAAGACCAATAAGCAAATAAAAATACACAAGCTAACAATACTTGACATATCGTTACATAATGATGAATCAAAATATCTGATGCGTGCATTAAAAATATCGTTGATGATGGTAACGTTCCGCTCATTTTTCCAAGTACTTTTACCATATTTGGAACAATACCAACCATTAAACCAAGAGTAATAGCCAAAATAATAAAAAGTTGAAACAAAGGATAAGACAAAGCACCAGAAACTTTTTTACGCAAAGCTTCTTGGCGCTCAAGATAATCAATCAAACGATCTAAAATTTGCTCTAATCGCCCCGAAGCCTCACCAGCACGAACTAACTGAATATAAATAACACTAAATGTTTCTGGATAATTTTCTAAACCCGCAGCAAGAGAAGAACCCTCTTTAATACCATCTTTAACTGAAACTAAAATCGAATGTAATTTACCCGTAAATTGATCAGTTAAAAGCTCGAGCGATTGGAGTAAAGGCACGCCAGAACGAAGCATCACTCCCAATTGTTTGGTAAAAAAAATTAAATCTTTAAACGCAACTTTTGGTTGAAACAAATTACCAAATATTTTTTTAAAAGTAGAACTATCTTTATATAATTCTATAGAAATTGGATACAAATTTTTTGTAGCAAGATCAATACGAATTGCACCTAAAGATGGCGCATCAAGCTGTCCAGAAACTCGCTTGCCATTTTTTGTTAAAGCTTTATAAACATACAGAGCCATGAATGATGCTTTCTTTAAAATGAAAACCTATCTACTTGCAGTTTTATTGTACCAAGACTACAATTTTTTAATATAAATATTTATTGCTACAAATTTTGTATCACAAAGGAATAAATTATGCAAAAACTATTATGTTTCATGTTGACATGCAATTCAATTTTTCTATGTGCAAGCCAAACAAAAAAAGTTCGATTTCAAGATCCTGTACCAAAATACACAAAACCTTATCGTTCTTATTTTGAAGCATATGAAATCAAAAAAGAAAGAGAACTAATAGCTCGACTCAGAATCATGCAAGAAAACAAAAATAAAACTGAAATTCTTCAAGAAAAGAGATCTGCAAGGCTAGCCAAAAATCAACTCGAACCATCAATACAATTACGCGATCCTATTTCACAAGCCGTCTGGCAACAACGACACGATCGCACAACTATACCAGTCGATAAAAAAAATCACATCGATTGTACAAAAATTATAGCATATGGATTGCTTGCAAGTTTATTTACCAGCAGCTTAATCATAACCTACAAAATACAAGGTTTAGAAACTTTTAAATAAATTACATCACCGACATAAAAAAGCTCTTTACCAATCCATCACAGATCGACAAAGAGCTTAAATTTTATATTTTTTGCATATCACTCTATTCTTTTGGTAATAAGTAAAAATATTCTCGAGAGTCTTTAACAGTCAAAACTTCATCAACGCAACGTAGCCAATTTTGCCATACAACTGGATCTATCTTTTTTTTGTCTCGAGCAAGATCACTACTATCTAAAAGCAATTTAATTTCCCATGTAATATTATTTCTACTAAAAAAGAATTCTAAAAAATCTCCCATGACTACAAATGCTTGTAATGCAGTTAAATGATTGTAATTACGTAAATTTTTATGCTTAAGTTGAGTATCTAAAAAATCTTGCCAATCGCTAAGCATAGCTCGATCAATAGGTTTTTTATCTTGCAAAAAACTCATACTACCAAGAATCGCTCCTATATCACCTGAAGGATCTAAATCATAATATATTTGAAATAATTTTGCCATGGCATTAAAACCTTGCAATTGAGTTAATTTTTTTTGCATATCACTCTATTGTTTTGGCAATAAATAAAAATATTCTCGAGAGTCTTTAACTGTCAGAACTTCATCAACACACCGTAGCCAATTTTGCCACAAAACTGTATCTATCTTGTTGTTATCTCGAGCAAGAATTGCATTATCTTCTATTTTTTTAATACGTTCATCTTCTGGATACTGTAAAATATGTTCTAAAAAATTACCCATGACTATAAATGCTTCTAAAAAAGTTAAATAATTAAAATTACGTAAATTTTTTTCATGTAAAATTCTTTCTAAACACTCTCCCCAAATTTCCCACATAGCTAGATCTACAGTTTTATGGTTTTGCAAGAAACTCATCCCAGAAAGTAACATAGCTAAATCACTTGAAGGTTGATTATCAAAATATATTTGTAACAATTTTGTCATGGCATTATAAGCTTGTAATTTTGTTATTTTTTTTTGCATCTCACTAATCTTTCTTATTATTATTTAAAGGAGCTTGCTGAGCACTTAAACCTGTTACAGGATTATACTTTATTGGAACTTGATTTAATCCACAGTTTCCAATTACATTACCCCATGTTGATCCCCATAATTGAGTACCATCTGATAATATTTGACCATACCACCAATTTCCATGCCTATCAGGACCAAGATAATTTTTTGGATCTTTAACTAAATTTATAATTAAATTTCTGTGT
>CANCGK010000075.1 GCA_947377595.1 bacterium
CTCAAAATTTGAATAAAGTTGAATCTGACATAAAAGCCCAAGATGAAAGTTGGATGTATTGGATTTCAGATACAATGCTGCCAAAATCACCAACTTATATTGATCCAAAGATTCAAATACGAAAAGATGCATTATTTGTTATTGAGCAAGAAAAAGTTGCATGGCAAAAAAAAGCTTTAGAGAAAATTGAAGTTGAGCAAGCAAAAATACTTTCTATTGATCGACATAAAGCTTTTATGGCAGAGCAAAAAATTCAAGATGCTGTACACGCACAATATAAAAAATTACAAGCAGCGATTTTAGAAGAAGAAGAAAAAAAAATTCAAGATATTGAAAGTATCCAATTTGCAGATAAAAAGGCCTGGATTCAAAAATTTTCTCAATTAACAGAGCAAATGACTCATCTGCAAGAAGATTTGATGAAAGCAGAGAAAAAATCTAAAAAAATTGCATGTCAAGATATACGACAAGCGTTAATCGTTGCAGCAATAACAAGTAAATATCCTTTTGATATAGAGCATATTTTTATTCATGAAGATTGTTATGAAGATGTAATACATTCAGGTAATGCACATGATGAAAATAAGCTGTATAAATCTTCTGATGTAAAAACTACACCAAATTTTTCAAGTGCATCTTCACCTGATTTTGATCACAAGTTGCCATATAAAAGTGGCAATATTACATCGTATCAAGGTCAAGATGTTGTCTATGAAGGACAGCAATGCATTCAAATTATTTATGTAGATTCGCATACAAATAAGATCACTGGAAGTTGCCTAATTCCTCGTGATGGTTCAACTCCTATGATGATAGCTTTGCCTGTGCCAGTTGCAAAAGAAAATGAAAATATTGCAAGCTTGCAAAAAATGATTCAGCAGCATCAAGCATTTACTGATCAAGCACGAAATAGAGCAAATAGACTCGATTATAAAGCACAAATTCAATCGATCAGAGCGCGATTTGTAACAGGATATATTTCTGCAGAGCAAGCGTATGCATTAGAAAATCAGATACATCATAAGCAAGTTTCTATCCAAGCCCAAAAAGATATTAAAGATGCTTATGATGCAGCAAAACGACAAGAAAAAATAGACAAAAAACTTGAAAAAATTCATCAACCTTCAAGAGTAAAGCAAGCATTTCAAGCTTTATTTGGTAAAAAAGAACAAGAAAAATCAAGTAAGGATAGGTCAGTATCTGTAGATCAAGATCAACAAAATAAACCTGTTCATGTACATTTGCATGCGCAAGATTCAGCGTTACTTACACATGATTCAGGCATCGATAAGACTCCGTTATTATCTACAGCAACTGACAATGTGCCCAGCGATAAAGGTCAATCCATAGGCTTTGTAGAGCCAGTAGATGAATCATCAGCGAAAGTTCACCAACATCATGATCAAGATGATGTTGTAGGGCAGCAGGATACGATGAGTCCTGCTGTTTCTCATTATCCAGTCGGATCGCAATCTGATAAAGATGGTTTTATACAGCATTTCTTGAAATATTTTAATACACCATCAGGAGAACAGACTGTACATTCAGAAAGTAATATTGCAAAGGTAGAGTCTGATGCATCTTGTTCGAAAAAATCAGTCGCTCAAGATATAGATGATGAGAAGCAATCATTACGAGAACAGCTCATTACGGCGCAAAAAATATGGTCGGATACTCAAAATGTTACTCATGTAACTGATGCAGAAAAATCATCTATTTTTCGCATGCAAGATTGTATTGTGCAACCAAAAAATGCAATTGCAGCAGATTTTGCTTATGCAAGTTTACAAGATTGGCAAGATGCTCAAATAGCGCCAACAGATGATATCTATCAATATCATGCTGCGCGATCAAAGAAATTTCATGATTTTGCTTTGAGTAAAAATCAAATAGGTATAATTGATAAGCCTGCTCAAGAGTTACAAAAAGTTGATCTTGAAAAAATGATAGAAAGATATCAAAAAATTGAGCAGTCGCATTTGACAGAAAATTATGATCCCGCTTTACAGTCAGATACTGATTTTAATCATCAATATACAACATGCATAGCTACTCGTTTACAAGCTTTGCAACAATCTCAAGAGCAGATCGCATCGAAAAATTTTGTAGGGCAATCGCATACCATGTCTCCTCAGGCACGTGGTTTTATGATGGCTCATAATATGAATCACAGAATATTTGACGCTCAACAACCAACAGCAATACAACATTGTCTAACAAAAGAACTTGTTGGTGTTGTTGAACAATCTGCATCTATGGCTTTTAATCAAAAAAATGATTCAACGATATATCAGTTTGCGCAACAGACATGTCAGCTTGCAGTTGGAGCACAACAACTCAACCAAACTGGTCATATTGAGCAAGCAGTGGCAGTTACTGATTTGAGTCAGTTTTTTGCAATGTATGGTAAATCAATGCTCGAAGATAATGGTGCAAGCGATGCGCCTGGATTTATGGCTATGGGACAAGGGGTGAGTCGAGCTGCAGAAAAATGGGGTACATTTTTAAATAATCTTAGAAAAGATCCCAATCAAACAATTGGTAAAATTGCAGGTGATTGTCATAATATTGGCAAAATCATGTACAAAATGGCTCAAGTTGCGTATGAATTTACTCCAGAAGCCTATATGCAAGATGTACGTGATCTGTTTGCTGATCGTATCAAGCAACCAGATCACGGCAATGTTCTCGATGATGTGACTATGCTTGCAGGAAAGCGTATGCAGCGTAATATGACAACGTTACGCAATGCTTATGATCAATCATTGCAAGCAGCTCAAATTGTTGTGCAAGATATGAAGAATAAAACGGCAGAAGAGAATATTGCTGATATTACAGAAGTGATTGCAGATGGCCTTATAACCGATAGAATTATGCATACATTGGGTAAAATTTGTACCCTTGTCGGTGAACAAGCATTACAAGCAGCAGACTCATTGATGAATCAAATTCCATCACGTTTGCATGATAGCGCTTTACATACGGTTCAAACAAGTGCAGGAACCTTTGAGTTATTTGCAGATGCGACTGGTGAAGGTATCGCTGTTGCATCTGCGGCACACATTCAAGCAGAAAACATAACAAAGCTTGCCGCGTTGACAACAAAAACAAAGACCATGATCGATAGAATTTTGGCAATAACTCAACCTGACGTTGCCAAAATAAAAGCTTTTGATGAGTCGATTGCACCATATTTAAATTCTGAAAAACTTTTGAACGTTGAACGTTTAAAATCGATTGAAGGTATTGAACAAATTGATAATTTTAAAAAATATACTAAAGATTTTACTGATCTTTCAAAGCTGAAATCAGAAGAAATCTTGTATTTAAATCTATGTGATTGGTTAGAGCCACAAGCTACCAAGATTAATAATCGTTTACAAGCTCTGGGTGGTATTACAATTATTGATCCTCAAACAGGTGTTCAAGCAACGATCGAAAAATATGATATATTTCATTCTTTGCTTGGTGAAATGAAGCCAGGATCTATTCGAGATCATACCAAAGGGGGGCATTTAATGATTCCAGAGCTCAAAGCAGCTTTATTAGATATTGGTGACATCACGCCAATAAAAAATGGTTTTTTTGACATGTATATTGAATATGCAGGCAAAGGGGCTCAAAACTATAAAGCTAATACATTTTTTCCATTAGGTACATCAGTTGATCAAGCTGTTGCAATGATTGAAGATGCTATAAATCATTCTAAGTATATAAATTTTACAGAAAGTAATGGAATAACAAGATTTTCTTGTGATGTGATTAATCTATCAGATGAAATATTTGGATTTCGTATAGAAAATAAAATAGCGACAATATATCCTGTTAATCCAGCAGCAAGAATGAAGTAGGAGAATTATGAAAATTAGGCAATATAAAGCACTTGAATTTAGGTCTTTTAATTTTTATCCATTAGATCATCAACACTATGATTCTATATCATTTGTATATTTATTTTTTAATGAAGCGTATGTATATATTCAAAGAGACGGTGTTTTAAAATATATTCACAGTATTATAGATCCTTTATCGCAAAGAATTACAGAGTTCGAAATGATTCAAGTTGGTTTTGATGACGAGAACAATTTAATTTACTTATTAGAAGGATATTTTTTTTATCGTTATAAACCTACAACTGTTAAAATAGAATCCCTTCTTGAAACTTCAAAGTATGTAGAGCTTTGTCGTATGAATTTTTTTGAATATGCAGTCATGTCAAAAAATAATTTTATTCATATTATTCTTTCTTGGGATAAAATCTGGAATTTTAAAGACGTTAAATTTGCGCTACTTTATCAAGATGATCATGCTTGGTATGATGTTATGCCGTTTGAATCTCAAGAAGAGATGGATGAATTTATTGCACAGCATACTTCTGTAGAAAATCTACACGAATAAAGAATTATAATTATGACAATAAGAGAATATGATAAATATAAACGTAATAACGATGGTCTTTCTACATATAATAAAAAAGGTTTTTGTTATTTATATAATTTAAATATTTTTTTATGGCTGCATTTTGGATACGTAAAAAGAGAAGGTATTTTAAATTTTATTAAAAAATGTTCTTTAGGCGTTAGATTCGAATGGATTAATGTAGATATTGATAAGCAAAGCAATTTAGTTTACATCAATGAAAGTTATGACCCTCACGATCCAAAATTTGATACTCCAGAGATCAATAAATTGCTCGAAGAAGAGAATTTTATCGCAGTTTGTAAAATGGGTTTGCTTGCATACAATGTGATGA
>CANCGK010000076.1 GCA_947377595.1 bacterium
ATTAATATTTATAACTATTGCTATCATTTTTTGTTCATTACATTTAATTCGTTTTAGAATTTTTAATTTTTCTAACAAGGTAGAAGATCAATCTCATAATTTTTTACCCGGAGAATTTAAAAATAGTATCGAGCAAGTCAGTTTTGCAACAACCCCGCAAGAATTAGTATTTATTACTCAAAATTTTTTCAAAACAAATTTTAATATACCCATAGACCACGTTTGTTTAAATTTTCGCTACAAACAAGAAGTGTGCGCCTCTGGTATTGATAATTATTGCAGTATTACTAATAATACGATCGAATCTTTTATTAACTCAAATGATCAATCAATAGAATTATTACGCCAGTATCGTATTTTAGTAGCCGATGAAATTATGTTTGATGTTTATTACAGTACAGATACCAAACAACAAACATTAGCTTATTTTTTAGAAAATATAGATAGTCAAATTTTTATGCCTATGTACGATAAAAATAATATTATCGCTTATTTAAACATTAAAAGAAGTAACAAACATACATTTTATAGCCATACAGAACAAAATAGCATTGTCATTTTTGGTACATATCTTGCAAGCGCTATTAACATTATGCAAAATAGCAATACAGCACACATACTCCAAGAAAATAAAAAACTTAAAGAAGATCTTTATCTTAAACACCAGGAAATCAATCAATATAAAGAAAGTATTAAAAGTCTTTTAAAACAAAAATCACACCACACCATTGGAATTTTATTTTACAAAGATAATCGATTTACACTTGGCAATCAAACAGCACAAAATATTGTATTGATCAATTTAAATCAACAGCGCAATCACCCTACCACCTTAGCAATTACCAAGCTAGCTGAGCAAGTGGCTTCGTATCGTACAACTCAATCATGTTTTTTATATGATCATAATCACCAACAAATTATGATTACAGGCGTTCCTCATCTTGATTATCAAGGAGGCGTAATTATTACTATGCATTATTCTGATAGCGCAGACATGATTAAAACTCATCTTGATACATTACAAGATCCTTCTCAAATTGATTATTTGTTGTATCTAGAAACAACAAAATCTGGTAAATTAATTAATCAAATTTTACCAGGTCATAGCGAATCATTATTGCACATAAAAATAAAATTACTCGAACTTGCACTGCACAAAAAAGCCATTCTTTTAGAAAGTCAGACTGATGATTTACTCGATATCGTTGAAATTATTCATCATATAAGCTTACGTCACACATTACATATTCTTGATTTAAAACCAACATTAAGCACTCATGATTTAAGTGTTAAAATTTTTGGTATAAATCCATCGTTATTACAAGCCCCAGAAGAAGGCTTACTCAAAAAATTAGATAGAACCGGAACGTTATTTATAAAAAATGTTGAACTATTAGATTTAGAAACTCAAAATAAATTAGCTGAATTTATTCGTTATGGCATTTTTACTTTATGCAAAAGCGAACAACGATGTACCAGCGATGTCCGCATTATTTGTTCAACAAGTCAAAATGCGCAAACTCTGGTAGATCAAAATAAATTATCGATCAAATTATTTCAAGAACTTGCACAAACAACTGTATCTCTACCATCGTTACTCGATATGAATGAACCAGATGTACAAGCATTACTCGAAGGATTTGCGCTACAAGCAATTCAATCGAGTAATTTTTCTCATCTTTTACATATCTCAAAACAAGAAAAAGCACACCTGATTGATCATAGGCCTACAAGTCTTCGTGAATTTAAATCAATGATTCAACATGTGATTATGCAAAAATCTAAAGATAATCATATTTTACATGAAACGCATATTGATCCTGAATGCAATATTACCAACCCAACATTACTCAAAGCTGCAAATTTAGGTAAACATGCTTTAAAAGATAGTGTATTAATGACCATGCTATGGAATCATTTTCGTTGCCAAAATCAAATTGCACAATTTTTAGGTGTCAATCGCTCTTCTGTGCAACGACGATGCAAAGAATATAATCTCTTGTAATTTCTTATAATTGGCAATAAACTACATACATCTTACTGCTTATAACGTTTCTCGTAAAAGTAGTAAGTTATCACAATAATACGATACAAAGCCAACTGTCTACAAAAGGCAACTATGCAATATCTACAAGCTTTAGAAAAAAAAGAAGCGTTTTTAGTCTACGTACAAATTGAACGAAATTTATCAGACAACACGTACAAATCATATGGAAGTGATTTACACCAATTTTTTACTTTTTGGAAAAATCATAATGATGAAACTAAAAAAAATGTAACGATCAAAACTGCGTTAGAACATTTTTTTGTACAACATTATTATAAAAAAACACAAAAAGCTTCGATAGCTCGTAAAATTTCATGCTTTACATCATTTGAAAGATTTGTAAAATCTCAAGGCATTGCTCTTGATTTACAATTAACTCGTCCAAAAGTAGAAAGAAAACTGCCTACGTATTTGACCGTGCAAGAAATATTTCATTTACTCGATGTCGTCAAAGATAGTGATTTACCTTCACATCGTCCTATTCGAGATAAAGCAATTTTTGAAGTTTTATATGCAACAGGTATTCGTTGCGCTGAATTAACACAAATTCGCTTAGAACATATTAACTTTGAAGAAAAAACAATTTTAATTATGGGAAAAGGTAAAAAACAGCGATATGTGTTATTTGGAGAAAAAGCAAAAGCTCGCATACTGCACTACATCAAAGCTGAGCGATTTGTCAACGATCGAGGCAACAGTATTCTCTTCGTCAACCCTCAAGGGGAAAGCTTAACCAATCGCACCATTCAAATGATATTTACTATGTTTAGCAAATTTTTAACGGTCAAAAAACATTTGACTCCTCACAAAATTCGTCATTCATTTGCAACACATCTTTTAAATGCAGGGCTTGATTTACGAGCATTGCAAGAACTTCTTGGACACTCTTGTCTTTCTAGTACAGAAAAATATACTCACGTCACCACGCAAGATTTACAAAATATGTATAATAAAATTCATCCAATTAATACTATGCTTTCGATGCTTGATTCATAATGCGCTACACATCATCTACGACACGTCAACAACTCAATTATATAGCTCAAGCAACCATACTTGGATTTATCATCATATTGAGTCGATTGTTATTCTTACAAGTCTATCATCATCAAATCTTAAGCCGTCAAGGTGAAAAAAATTTCACTCGCATCAAACACATAGATCCTTTACGAGGAAACATCATAGACTGTCATGGTAATTTACTTGCAACCAATCGCCCAGTCATTAATATAGATTGGATTGGCACAGGACTGACAAAATTAAATGCAGAACAACGCTCTATCATTACCAACATTGAACAAGTCTTAAAAAAATATAATCACTCAATATTCATAGAACTTGGCAAAATTAATCGTGCAGAAAAATTTTCTACATCAATTCGCCTTGCATCAGATGTCTGCATAGAAGCATTAAGCGAAATATCTGAGCAATGTTCTGATAGTTTAAATATCTCTATTTCTAAAAATTTTAAACGATTTTATCCTCATAAAAATTTAGCATGTCATATTTTAGGATATCTTGGTGATCTTGATAACACAACTCAAGCAACTGGCAAAATGGGTCTAGAATTAATATACAATGATGTATTAAAAGGTAAACATGGTTCAATGAATCAAATTATCAATTCTTTTGGCAAAAATTTAGAAATATCAAAAATTATTAACTCGCAATCTGGTCAAAATTTAGCGTTAACACTTGATATTCAATTACAAAAAATGGCCGAAAGCTTAATGCCAATTGACCGTGCAGGAGCTTTTATTTTAATGAATCCCAAAGACGGATCTTTAAAAGCATTGGTCTCCAACCCTGGGTTTGATCCTTCAATTTTTTTAAAACCAATTTCTCATCAAGACTGGAAAGTATTACAAGAAAATCGTCCTTTTATCAATCGAGCTTTTAATGCATCATACCCTCCAGCATCGATTTTTAAACTCGTAACATTTTCAGCAGCACTAGAAAACAATATTATTGCCTCAGAATCAAAGTTTTACTGCAAAGGCTACACAAGCTTTAAAGATCGTAAATATTATTGCAATAAACGATTAGGACATGGATTGCTTGATATTAAAGACAATTTAAAACACTCTTGCAATGTTGCTTGCTTTGAAATTGCACAAAAAATATCCATTGATACGTTAGCTGACTATGCCTATCGTTTTGGGCTTGGAGAAAAAACAAATACAACATTTCCAGAAAATTCTGGTATTGTACCTTCCAATGAATGGAAAAGAACGGTTAAAGGTCAATCATGGTGGAAAGGAGAAACTTTATCTGCCGCAATCGGTCAAAGTTTTTTAATGGTCACGCCAATTCAAATAGCTTGTATGATTGGATCAATATTCACCGGCCATTTAGTCAAGCCAAGAATTTTACAAGATGATGCTATCACTCTAACACCTTTATTAATCAAGCCTTCAACAAGAGAATTTTTGCAAGAATCTATGAAAGCTGCAATCGACACCGGTACAGCTCGCAGCATGAATCGTTTAAAAAACATAGCAATTTATGCAAAAACAGGCACTGCACAAACAAAAAGCCGATCTGGAGATATTAAAGACATTCAAACAGATTGCCATGCATGGTGCGTTCTTTATTTTGCCT
>CANCGK010000077.1 GCA_947377595.1 bacterium
CAAGTGGATCAGGAAGTTCAGGAGGTTCTTCTGGTTCTTCTGGCGCTCCAACAACTCCACCTGCACCAGCAACACCAGCGCCAAACGACCAATCTGGTCAACAATACGCACAAGCACCAGTTACAGGCGTACCAACTACAGTACCTAATGCAACTCCCACAACGACTCCTATAAGCGATGCGACAACGGCTACTCCAGCAGCTGTTGATAAAAAAAATGATCAAGATAATCATACAGAAAAAAAAGCTGAAGAAAAAGCTGAAGAAAATAAAGATACTATAATCATTGATGGCGACAACAGCGTCATAGAAGATCAAGATGCTATTTTAGAAAAAATTAAAGAAATTAATCACAAAGACGATATCGCTCATCAAGCTTTAAATCAAGCTTCGATGGATTTACTCTTTAACAACTTCCTTTATTTTAAAGATTTTATAGTACAAAATTTTAGTAAAGATAAAATGCTCAATTTATGTATAGAATTTATCAATCAAATTTATCCAAGTGAACACGTTAAAGTTATTTCTATGAATAATATTACACCACCAAGCACTCCAAGTGACGCTGCTTCAACAAGCAATGATACTCATGCAACAAGTGATGTAACAATGGATCAAACACCTCAAGATATGCCACAAGAAGACCATGCTCCTGAGAACTATCCTCAAGAGCCATCTGACATACAACCGACTTCAGATGAATTTGATCAAAATCAAGATGAACATCAAGAATAAAAAACTGTAATTATATGAAAAAAGAGCCGTGTACAATTACACGGCTCTTTTGATGTTATAGTTTTAAATTTTTTATGATTTCTATTTTGTACCATTTAATTTTTCAGTTAATGCTGATTTTAGAGGCGATATTGGTGATATAGGACAACGATCTTCCGGACTATCTGGAACAACGTTTGGAGAAACAGGCGGTGTATGGCATCTACCCTTACACTCTATATATAAAGAGAAAAAATCACCTGTCATAGATGTAGCAGTAACTGATGTAGGACTTTTAGCAACAACTAATTCATGTGATTGTGTGCCAACTAGACGGCTTAACTCCTCTTGCGAGGAGTAAGTTTTTTTTATGCTAGATCCACATAAAGAACAACATATACTTGTAAATATACATAATAAACTAAAAAAAATTTTCATAAAAAGTCCTTAAAACAAATATTGTGTTATATTTTGTGCCTATGATTACATTGCTTTTTAATCAATGCATGCAAAAAGTATACAATATCTGAAAAAAGACTCCATGAAAAAAATCTTCAATCTCTCGACAGAATCATACTATTGCATAACCATAATACTTATAAGCATTTTTTTAAATATTGACCCGTATAACTTTCTTTCACCTGTGCAACTTGTTCTGGAGTTCCAGACGCTACAATCATCCCACCTTTATCACCACCATCAGGACCTAAATCAATTAAATAATCTACGGTCTTTAAAACGTCAAGATTATGTTCAATAACAATAATAGAATTTCCCTTAGCAATCAATCGGTCTAATACTTTTAATAGCTTTGCAATATCATGACTATGCAACCCTGTTGTTGGCTCATCAAGAATGTAAAGTGTATCACTATCACGCTTTGCAAGCTCATTAACTAATTTGATTCTTTGCGCTTCGCCACCAGATAAAGTTGTCGATGACTGACCTATCTTGATATAATCTAAACCCACATCGCAGAGTAATTGCAACTTTTTTGCTAAAATTTTATGCGCTGCAAAAAATTCTAATGCTTCAAACGCTGTCATATCCAACACATCAGCGATAGTTTTACCTTTAAATAAAATCTGTAAAGTCTCTTGATTATATCTTTTGCCTTTACAAACTTTGCAAATCATAACAACATCTGGTAAAAAATGCATGGAAACATTAATAACTCCATCACCAGAACATTCATAACAACGTCCTTGAGGACGATTAAAACTAAATTGACCAACCTCATAACCTCGTGCCTGACTTTCTGGTACTGCTGCAAAAAATTTACGAATGTCGTCAAATAATCCAATGTACGTTCCAGGATTTGAGCGAGAAGTTTTACCTATCGGACTTTGATCAATCTCAACTAAATTTTTAATAAATTCAGCCCCCTGCAAATCACTGTACCGATCATCATCTTTATGCTTACGAATCATTTCTCGATGCAATGCTGGCACCAATTCCTGAAAAATCAAACTACTTTTGCCAGATCCAGATACACCAGAAACTCCACACATCAAACCGAGTGGAAACGTGACCGTAAGATCTTTTAAGTTATTTGCAGTCGCATGATGTAACACTAATGATTTAACAGATTTGCGACGCACTAAAGGAGTTGGGATCGACAATGCTCCACTTAAATATTTACCCGTTAAAGAATTTGGATTACTTTGTAACTCTTGAGCAGTTCCACAAGCTGTAACTTGACCGCCATGAACACCGGCAGCTGGCCCCATGTCAATTAAATAGTCTGCAACTTGCATGGTATCAATATCATGCTCGACAACAACAACTGTATTACCTAAATCGCGCAAAGATTTTAAAGTTTCGATTAAACGATCGTTATCTCGTTGATGCAACCCAATACTTGGCTCATCTAAAATATATAAAACACCACTCAATGCGCTGCCAACTTGCTTTGCAAGACGAATGCGTTGTCCTTCCCCACCAGATAAAGTGCGAGCGGTACGATTGAGTGATAAATAATGTAAACCAACATTTGCTAAAAATTGCAATCGACTTGTAATTTCTTTACGCAAATCTGCAGAAATTTCTGTCTGAGATTCATTCATCACGAGTTGGTCAAAAAATAACAATAATTTATCAATCGCTAAATCAGAGAGTTGATAAATATTTTTACCACCAATTTTTACAGCCAACGCATTTTTATTTAATCTCATCCCATGACATTGATCACACGTGACCACATGCGTACCCATCCATAATGCATAACCATCTAGAGCTGAGTATGATTGATCATACTTATTGTATAATCCAAGGCCATGACACTTACTACAAGCACCGATGGGTGAATTGAATGAAAAAAAACGTGGCTCTAATTCTGGACATGCAATATTACAATGTAAACACATTTGTTTTGAAGAATATAAAAAGCTTTGCTGATCAACTATAATTTTGCACATTTCTTCTGCTAGAGCAAAACTGCGACCAATACCTTCCTGTAAACGAGCTAAAGAATCTGATTCTTCGATTGTAAAACTATCGATTGCAATATCAATGTTGTGTTTGAAAGTTTTTTTTAATTTTAATTGAGCAATTTCATCAATATGTTGAAATTTATAAGACTTGCCATCAATGATAAATCTATAGTAACCTTGCTTAAACAATTCACCCAACTCATGAATAAATTCGCCCTTGCGTTCAATAACATAAGGTGCAAGAATCGTAACCATTTGCCCATGAAACTTTTGTTCCATTGCTTCTGCAATTTCAGCAGCTGACTGTGCATGAATTATACGATCGCATGATGGACAATGCGCAGTCCCAACTCGAGCAAATAAAATTCTAAAATAATCATAAATTTCTGTAATAGTTCCGACAGTTGATCGAGGATTCGAACCGACTGTTTTTTGTTCAATGGCAATTGAAGGACACAATCCATCAATGCGATCGAAATCGGGTTTTTTTGGAATCCCTAGAAATTGCCGTGCATAGGATGACAATGATTCCATATAACGACGTTTACCTTCAACATACAAAATATCTAAGGCAAGAGAACTTTTTCCAGATCCAGAAGGCCCGGTAATAACAACTAACTTATTTTTAGGAAAACTAACCGTAATATTCTTTAAATTATGCTCACGAGCACCATAAATAGTAATAATATTTTGCATGTTTCACCCCTTTTTAAGATCATAATATATCTGTATAAGCATACCAAAAATTATAATTAAATGCACTTACAGACCCGTCCAAGACTTTTCAGAGAATATGACAATTAAAATTTTTTAGAAATATAAAAAATTCAGGATATTATTGCTTTTTAAAAAAATAATGCTTATAATTATAAAGCTTTTGAAATTATGGTGGGTTTAGCTCAGTTGGCAGAGCATCAGATTGTGGTTCTGAGGGTCGTGGGTTCGACCCCCACAACCCACCCCAATTATTATATTTTTATAGTTCACATAAAAAATATAAGTGAAAGCAATTTAAAATTTATTATTGATATTTTTAAATATTTATTTATAATAAATGCATCTACTGATATTTTTCAAACATATCATTCAGATTAAATTTGATAAAAAATACGTCGGGGCGTGGCGCAATTGGTAGCGTACTCGCTTTGGGAGCGAGGGGTTGTGAGTTCGAGTCTCGCCGCCCCGACCAGAGTTTTTCTAAGCAATTTATTGCCTAGTAAAACCAGTAAAAATTTAAGAGCATTATCTTATGATGATGCTCTTTTTTATTATACTATGTATTTTGGCGCGGCTAACTTCAAAATACATAGTATAATTCTTTTAAACATTAAAAAGCACTATCGCAAGACAATGCTTTTTTTATTATCGATATTTCCAAAATTCATAGTAAATTATGACTACGCAATCAAAACAATTTATACAATCTATAACTTTTAAAAACAACAAAACTCAAAAAATGATATTTAATCAATATT
>CANCGK010000078.1 GCA_947377595.1 bacterium
CAAAGAGACAAAAATTAATGATGAGATTGAGCGTTTGCGTGTAGAAGCTGCTGCTGCGATTATGCAACGTAAAGATGTCATTGTTATTGCATCGATTTCTTGTATTTATTCGCTGGGTAATCCGCAAGATTTTAAAGAAATGGCAATCGAATTGCAAATTGGTCAAAAATATGGCCGTAAAGAATTGATTCATAAATTACTTTCTATTTTATACACAAGAAATGATGTTGATAAACGAAGTGGGACGTTTCAGGTTGCGGGTAACACGATTGAAGTTTTAGTGCCATATCAAAAAAAGAAAAAGCTTCGCATTGAGTTGTTTGGTGATGAAATCGAATCAATTGTTTGGGTTGATAAAATTAATCATCATGTTTTAGAATCGGTACAACAAGAAGTAATTTTTCCGGCAAAAAACTTTGTTACCACTGCAGAAAAAAAAGAACGAGCCCTGGCAACAATTAAAGCAGAGTTAGCATCCTATGCTCCAACTATGGAAAATCAAATGTATGCAGATCGCCTTCGTCAACGGGTAGCCTATGATATCGAAATGCTCGAACAAACAGGGACCTGTCCTTCGATCGAAAATTATTCGACTCATTTTGATGGTAGATTACCAGGTCAACCTCCATATTGTTTATTTGATTTTTTTGAAAAAGATAAATTTTTATTAATTATCGATGAATCGCATATCGCAATCCCTCAGATGGGTGCCATGTATAAAGGTGATCGAGCTCGCAAGCAATCATTAATAGATTTTGGTTTTCGTTTGCCTTCTGCATTTGATAATCGACCTTTAAAGTTCGAAGAGTCGCAACGTTATCTTAAAAATGTTATTTACGTTTCTGCAACGCCAGGAAAATACGAACTTGAGCATAGCAAACAAATTGTCGAACAAATTATTCGACCAACAGGTTTGTTAGATCCAATTATCGATCTACATCCTCGTCATAACCAAATAGAAGATTTAATTGCACAGATTTGTGCAACTCGTGATCAAGGGTTTCGTAGCTTGGTGACGGTTTTGACGAAAAAAATGGCAGAAGAGTTAGCTTTTTTCTTAGAAGAAAAGCAGATTAAAGTCTGTTATCTGCACTGTGATTTAAAGACACCGCAACGAACTGATTTGTTACAAAAATTGCGTCTTGGTATTTTTGATTGTTTGGTCGGGGTTAATCTTTTGCGAGAAGGCTTAGATTTGCCAGAGGTTGCTTTTGTTGCAGTGATGGATGCTGATATCGAAGGGTTTTTGCGAGATAGCAGATCTTTGATTCAGATTGTTGGCCGTGCAGCACGAAACACAGAAAGTATCGTACGATTTTATGCTGACAAGGTCACTCCATCGATGCAATTTACCATGAACGAAACCGCTCGACGTAGAACGTTACAAGATGATTATAATCAAGAACATGGCATTATTCCTATGACTGTTGTGCGCGAAGTGACTGCATCAATATCTTCGTTGTCTGCAGATATTGCCAAAGGTTCAAAAGTATTGCAAAAACAAAAGAAAAAAGAAGAAAAATTATCACAACAAGCAGCACAAGAAAAAATTATAGAACTTGAAGTTGCAATGCAACAAGCAGCGCAAAAATTAAATTTTGAACTTGCCATAGCTTTACGGCAAGAATGGCTCGATTTTAAAAAAACGATTGAAGTACCTGTAAAAATAAAAAAATAAACTGCGCATCAAGATAATAAAAATCCCCAGACTGTATGTCCGGGGATTTTTATTGTAAAGTAATATAATTTGATGTTAGCTGTTAAGAGCATTCGCTCCAGCAGCAATAGCTCCTGTTGCTCCAAGACCTGCACCATAAAGACCAGCTTGTTGCATAGCAGCCTGTTGCATAGCAGCTTTTTGAGCAGCGGCTTGTTGAGCAGCGGCTTGTTGAGCAGCTTGTTGAGAAGCAGCTTCTTGAGCTATGTCTCTTTTTGCTGTTGTTGAATTTGCTTTGTATCCTGTTGCTGATTGAGTTGAGAAGCCTTCTGTTTGAGCTAAAGCATTTTCTTGTGCATATTTACGAGGACTCATAGCAGCTAATTGATTAGCTTTTCTATTTTCTATACTTGCAGCATCAGTAGCTCTTGCGTCCTCAATTTTTTTAATAGTAGCAGCGTCTTGAGTAGCAGTATTTGGATTATGAAATTTTCTATCTTTAGCATTATTTCCTGCTATTTGTAAATCGGTAGCTGATGGAGACTTTGTTCTTCTGAATTTACTCATAACTGTTGATGGCCGTACGCCAGCTTTGTAAGCAGCTGCTCCAGCACCTGCAACTCCAGCTACAGCAAGGCCCTTCATCAACCAGTTTGATTCTTGAGCATCTAATTGAACTTCTTGTCCTGATTGTTCTGCTCCATCAATTGCGCCTTCGATTTGTTTTGCCATCGCAGCATCGTCAGCTGAGCCAGATTGTGCTGCAAGTTGTGTTGCAAGTTGAGCAACTGTTTCTGGTGCAGCTTGAACTGCTTGTTGAACCGCTTGTTGAGCTTGTGCTGATGCATCAGCATTTGATGATGGTGCTACAACTGCATTATTTGCCCATGGATTATTTTGTTGTAAATAGTTATACACATCACTCAATGATGCTTGCGCTACGGTAGCAGCACTTGCAGCACTATTTTGTAAATATGTAGCACCTGATTGAGCTTGAGCATAACCAGTATTTGCAAGAGCTTGAGCATCACTTGTATCGTTCCAATTTTTACCTTGTGATACGTTTGAAGCAATTGCAACAGCAGCAATAGCCGCAGCAGTGACTGCTGTTGCAGCAAGAGCATATCCTGCATAAGATTTCCACGAAGCGCCAGCAGGAGCCATATTGCTGACATAATTTGTTACATCTTTAATGCTTGCTGGTGCAGCATGTGCAAAGTTTAATGTAATTAAAACTGATGAGCCAAATTGATTTGAAGCATTTTTTAATGTTGCAATCAATTGTGCATATTCTTTTGGTGTAATTGGCATATTTTGACTATATTTTGATGAAATAACAAGAGATCCATTGTTTTGGTATACTTGACCAAATGCATTAATATAACTTTCTAGAGCTTGTTCAAATGCTAATTGGTTTTGAACTAATAAGCCTTGAGCAATTTTAATTTGATTTTCTGCACTGATTTGTTGAGCAAGCGCTGCTTGACTTTGTGCAATCGTTGCCATATCAGATTTACGTTCTGCTCGACGAGCATCTACTTTTTTCTTTTCTACTGCAGTTACACCACCTTTTTCAAAAGCTTTAATATTTTTATTTAAGGTATCGATTCTTGCTTGTAATTCTTGATTTTGGGCTACAACTTTTTTAGGATCTAAAGCTACGCCTTTTGATAAATAACCATCTTGAGTTGCAGCAATTTGTTGTTTTTGTTGAGCATCAAACGTGATCGATTTTTGCATAATATCTAAAAAGTTTAACGCACCTATGTCATCACGATCAGAAGCAACAGCTCGAGCAAAATTATCTAATGCTTGGTAAGTAAGTACCAATGATAGTTCAGCATTACTTGAAGCTACACTATCTATTTGTGCTGACGCACAAAGTATGATAAGAGATAAAGCTTTTATTTTTTTCATAAGAACATCCTTTTTTTAGAAAAAATAACATAGTTGGATCATAGATTGAAACCATTAAAAATTGCAAGAAAAAAATTATAATTTTGTTGAATAAGTGAATTTCTTTGTGATAGCATGCAACAAATATAAACATGATTTTTAAAATAGGGGCAGATATGAAACGATGGTATATGATTGCAATGGTGCTTATTTTTGCTGGTTGTTATTATAAAAAAAGCCCCGAAATGAGGTTGTGTAATCGACTCGACTGGCAATCAGTTTTAGATGTTTTTCCTAAAAATACACATCAAATTCAAATGTTAAAAAACAAATCAATCACTGTTATGAATGAAATGCTGGAGACTTTAAAAGATCCTGTTATGAATAAACCTACATTTCATAATACAGTTCGACTCTATGATAATGCTCAATTTAAATTTCTTATGAATTTGCAAATATTATCCACCATAAGTTTATTAAGTACAGATAGTGCTTTACGTCTAGCAGCACATCAAGCAGTGACTAAATTGCAGCAATATAAAGCTGAAAAATTAGTAAGAAATCCAACATTGTTAAAAGCTTTCCAAAATTATGCACAACGTGGGAATGATGATCAAAGTAAAACTATCGAAACTCGTTCATTTTTACAAAAATCGATCAATCGTTTAGAGCACGAAGGTGCAAGTTTATCACATGACGTTATGTTAAAATTAAAAAAATTATCAAAAGAAATTGATCATTTACAAAATCAATTTAATGCAAATATTGTTCATCATGGTCAATTTCTTTCTATTCATCAAGAGCAATTAGGAGGAGTTCCTGCAGAGAGCTTGGCAATGTGGAAACTTCATAATCACGAATATTCTATTCCTTTAACGTATGATGCATTTTTTACTATTTTAGAAAATTGCACTTATGCTCAAACTCGTCAAAAAATGTTTATCGCTTTTCATAAACGAGCATATCCAGCAAATATGGATATTTTAGAAAAATTAATACAAAAAAGAAATGAATATGCTCGCTTAGTTGGTTATAAAAATTTTGCTGAATATGAT
>CANCGK010000079.1 GCA_947377595.1 bacterium
CTTTAAAGGCTTTAAAAGAATCGGGTGCAACACCTGTAACTTCAAATCAAGTAAATTCTGGTATGGCCAAATTAACACAAACGCAAAAAGATATAGCATTTGAAAAATCTCAAGCTGGAGCGTTTCATAGAGCTGTTACCCCAAGACAAGATGCTGTTATAACAGCAGAACAAGCTAGAATAGCAGAACAAGCTAGAATAGCAAACATTAATAATCAAGTTGCTTTAGGTCAAGTTGCTGCTGCCGGTGCTGCAACTGGGCTTGCAGCTGGAGGATCAGCTGCGGTAGATTATTTGAATGATAATCAAGTTGATTTTATAGCATAAAAGATAGACTTTATTTTTAACTGAATAGATGGACTTTCTGGTATCTACTACCATGCGGTCCATCTATTTTGTATTTATCTACAGACGATATTTTCGGTTAAAAATGGAACGAGGAAACTCAATCTTTCGGTTGTTTTATTATTTTTAACTGCCATGGCAATCGCTTTTGTCTGACCAATAAAAAAACAAAGTTTTTTAGCGCGAGTAATTGCGGTGTACAATAAATTGCGTTGTAATAAAGTAAAATGCTGCATAAAGACAGGGATAATAACAGCATCGTATTCTGAGCCCTGGCTTTTATGAATCGTCAGCGCGTAGGCAAGCGTCAGTTCATTGAGTTCTTCGAATGTATAAATTGCTGTTGTGTAATCAAACAAAATGGTCATGATTTTTTCTTGCGTATCTATGGTTTGAATAGTTCCAATATCACCATTAAATACTTTTTTATCATAGTTGTTTTTAATTTGCATCACACGATCATGCAGCTTGAATGTTGTTCCTGCATGGACTAAAAAGTGTTGTTGTGTCGGATTTAATAATTTTTGTAAATCATGATTCAATTGTTGCGTGCCTGCAGCACCTTTATTCATGGGTGAAAGTACGATAGTTTGTGCAGGGCTAATGTTGTAGGTCGGTAATTTTTCTTTAAAAATCGCCGTGATATAATTCATGATATTTTCTGGAGACTCTTCTTTGATAAAATAAAAATCTTTTTTACAATCAGGCAAATCGGTTGAAGGCATTTTTCCTTGATTGATTAAGTGAGCATTGGTGATAATCATGCTATTTTGGGCTTGTCGAAAGATATGGGCGAGCATGGTTGTTGCGATTTTACCACTTTTAATCAGATCGTGTAAAAAGTTACCAGGACCGACTGATGGTAATTGATGAATATCACCAATAAAAACAATGTGAGCAGGCAGCGGCATCTCCTTGATGATTGCAAGCGCTAAAAATGTATCAATCATCGAAGCTTCATCAATAATTAAAAAGTCTAAGGTTAAGGCATTATGATCGTTATAGGTAAATTGCATGGTCACCGGATCAACTTCGAGCAGACGATGGACCGTTGTTGCTTGTCTGCCGGTACCTTCCATCATGCGTTTTGCAGCTCTGCCAGTAGGTGCAGCAAGTTTATAATTTAATTTTTCTCGTTCAAGTAAGCTAAGCAATGCTTTGATGAGCGTTGTTTTACCAGTTCCAGGCCCACCAGTTATAATTGATATTTTCGATTGAAACGCAGCCATAATCCCTTGCTGCTGTTGATCATTTAATTGAATGTGTTGATGTTCTTGCAGCATGTCGTACAATTTTTTGATATCAAAATCTCGCGAGGTTGGATATTCCAAGAGCGCTTGTAATTTATTGGCAAGATTTTTTTCTGCAAAATAAAATTGTGATGTGGTAATAAAATGTTCATCATGATAGGTAATTAATTTTATTTTTTGCTCATCATGCAGTTGGTGTAATGCAAATTTCATTTGTGGAGCATGCATGTCTGCAGAAAGTTCAAGCAAGTGAAACACGCTATTTTTTAAATTTGATAATTCTTGATAGAGATGACCTTGTTTGGTTGCTTCGTGGAGTTGAAATAAAATACCAGCTTTGACTCGTTTAACCGATGCAAGCTCAAAGCCTAATTTTTGAGCAATCATATCTGCTGTTTTAAATCCAATACCCCAAATGTCATAAATTAATCGGTATGGATCTTCAGTTAATAATGCAATAGAATTTTCTTTGTATTTTTTATAAATTTTGGTCGCGTAGGTTGCGGTGACGCCTTTATCTTGTAAAAAGATCATAATTTCTGCGATATATTTTTGATCTGCCCATGACTGTGCAATTTGTTCAACGCGTTTTTGACCAATACCTTCGACCTCTGCAAGGCGATGAGGTTGCGTATCAATAATGATTAACGTATTTTTACCAAAATGATCGACAATTTTTTCTGCATATACTTTGCCAATTCCTTTAATTAATCCAGAGCCTAAATATTTTTTAAGCCCAGAGATATTGTTAGGAAGTTGAGAGTAGTAGCTGGTAACCTGAAATTGTTTACCAAATTTTGGATTGTACGCCCAAGAGCCTTTCAGATAAATTTCTTGGCCTTCGTGAATATTAACAAAACTGCCCGTTACGGTAACGAGCAGTTTTTCTTTTGTTTTTAAGAGTAAAACCGAAAATCCAGTTTCTTCATTTTGAAAAACGAATCTTTCAACTATACCAAATATTTCTTCTTCATTGATCATTATTTGTTTTGTTTACGTATGTTTTCAAAAGCTTTTGGGCAACTATGTGCAAAGTCCCCAAGGAAATTGACTAAATCTTTGCAAAATATAGTTAATGCTTTTATGGATGTAATATCTCTTCTAAATATATCTTTTTCATTAAATTCGTCATTTAATTGAGCCCATTGTAATAAATAACAGGTGTTATTATTACGCAATTGGCATGATTCTTCGATTAAAGCAATCATTAAGCTGCGAGTATTTTTAAGATTGATTAAAAACTTTTCACCAATTTCTAAAAAATCTGCTTGAGCATAATTTAATACAATCGCTAATTCTTTTTTTAATTGATCAGTTTGTGCATTGACTGGTGTATTTTTATACAAAGCAGTTTCGATTTTTGCAAGATCTTTAATAGGATATTGAGCATGATTATAATCATATTGCATAGTTTGTGTATGAGCTCTGCCTAAATTGCGTTCTTCAAGATAATCGATAACATATGCAGCAGCATCTTTTAATGGAGCATTCTGTAATGTTTTATTATTAACAATAACACAGCCATTATATTCACCAAGATAGGCTTCCGTTAAATGACCTTTTTTATCAAATAAAGGAGCTGCGATTTCTTCTTTTTTACCTTGTGCGTTATAACCAACATCAACGACGAGTTTAATAGGTAAATTGTAAGCATGTGCAATTTCTAAATCTTTGCTGTTATGAGCAGGAACACCAAGGCGACATTTACTGTGACGAATATCAAAACATTCAATAGCGTAGTCAGAAACGTAGATAGGTAATTGTTCTTGTGTGAAAGGATTGATTGCATATGCACCAGTGAAAATACTTGTATTTGTTGCACTCATTTGACGGTCAAATAAAGATTTATTCAGTCTTTGATCAATAAAACTTTTGACTGCAGATTGATGTGCAGGAGTTGCAATCGATCTTGCGAGTTGATGATCTGGAGCAAGAGCAATAAATGTTGCGCCACAAATAATTTCCGGGCGTCTGCAGTATATGCTTAAAGATTGAGAGCTGTTTGCAAGAGGAACATTAAGAATAATACCATGCCAAGATTTTGTACCTTGAACAAGGTTGACAATATCCATGCGAGTTTGCAAAATATCAACAATTGGTCCATGAAAAACACCAGCATTATCAGCAACACGTAGTAAGGGACTAGTTAAGGTGTATGATTGCACTTCTTTGCTGAAAGTTATATGAGGAAGCAATAATAATATGCTTGCTATGATTGATATTTTTTTTATTTTAAATTTCATAATGTCTGCCTTGGTTAAAAAAGATGAAGTGATTAAAATTTACAGTCAAATGATAGTGCTAAAGTATAATCATTGCCAATACCAGAATTCCATACTGTTGCATCAGCATAGCCAGATACAGACCATTCGTATCTATCTGTTTGAATACGATAATTAATACGAGCAAATAATTTTTCTTGAGCTGCACTTGCTGCTGCTGCACCAGGATAATCATAAGAATAGTTTTGATTATTATTGTAAGCGTTGTGTACAAGTTTTAATTGTTCAGCGCCTTGATACCAAAAGTTACCGCCAAAATAGATATCGGTGGTTGCTAAATGATAACCAAATTGATTGGTGCTATTAAAGACAGCGCCAGGATATACCATAGTAGGAAACACAAAAGGAAAGAACATATTTTGAATTTGTGTATTTACATACTTACAAAATATTTCTGGCCCTGCATTAAATGCAGCATTGTAGTCGCTTGAAAATTGACTTGGTGTTTGTGTTAATTGATAAAATCTTTGTTCTGTTGAAGGCAATGCAACCTGTAGTGAAAAATCATTGCTAAATTGCCAGTTGTTTGCAAAGTACCAATCGAAGTTCACGCTTGGTGCAAAAATAACATGATGTGAGCCTAAAGGACAATTTAAAATATTTGAACTTAATTTATCCACAGCAGCTAAAAAGAAGTTAGCAATATCGTCTTTA
>CANCGK010000080.1 GCA_947377595.1 bacterium
AGATTATCATAACACGTGGATTTTTCTATTTTTAAAAACCAAAAATACCCTAAAATAGTGTACTTGTTTTAAAACCATTTTTGGTTAGGCAAAGTGTCGCGTTTCACTATTGAATTGGCGTGTTGAGTATGCAAAAAATAAGAACTGTGTTGCAGTTTGTATTTTTACGCAAATATTTTATCGGGTGCGGATAATGTTTTTGTTGGGTCCGAAAATAAGGGCATATCAAGACTATTGGTATGTTGTGCTTGATTGTATAATGCTTGATAATACATTTTAAAATAAGCATCAAACAATGTATTAAAGCTAATTAAACTATTTTGGCGAATGCAGGTGAGCTTTTTGAGTACATCTTCTATCGAATTATACATATTCGTTAAATTGTTTGTTCCATGTAATAATTGACTATGGTCCATTGAGTCAGTATCAATGATTGTTTGAAATATTATTTTAATTTCATTTAAAATTTCAGCTGTATTGTAAAAACTTTTTTGAATGTCATCGAGTTGTAATAATGTATCGGCTTGATTTTGAGACCACTTTAAAATTATTTTTTTTAAATTTAAGATAAAAATTTGAATGACCGCAGGATCGATTGCAATGATGATAGGCCCAAAACTTTGAAGTTTGTCGCATGCAGATTTGATCTGTTCTTGTGCTTGTTCAATTTTGCAAACTTCATTTTTTATAGAGCTTAAGTCATTACTTTGTGCTTGTATTCGCGCATCAAAACTATCGTTAATGGATAATGTTACAATCTTTAAAAGGTCTTCTTGTATGGTAAGACGAGCTTGTGACATAATAACTGATGCTTGAACTACTTGATAACTGAGTAGTAACATATCAGCCATGATAATAATTTCTTGAGGTGATAGCTGTTCAAGACATGTATGTTGCCATGTTAGAGCTGACTCTTGTATTATATTGCCGTAATCAACAATATTTTGTGTAAACGTGTAAGAACATGTCAAAATAAGAAATAATTTATAGATAATTTTCATGGAAATTTGTCGTTGCAATGTGTAATGAGTTTTGTAACGTAAAATGATATGGGAGTAATTCGTATGCTGTATAAAGAGTTTGATTGTTTTTTAAATCTATCGTGTATACAGAAATATTACCACATAATTCTGCGATAATTTGTCGACATGCTCCACAAGGAGTGCCTTGATTGCTTGTTGCAACAACAAGAGTTTTAAAATTTCTATGTCCTTGTGCAAAAGCGCTAAAAATAGCATTTCTTTCTGCGCATATAGTTAAACCATACACATCTGATTCTACGTTGCAGCCACCAAAAATTGTACCATCTTGAGTTAATAAAGCTGCGCCTACTCTAAAATGAGAATGAGGTGCATGAGAATATTGACGCATATCTAAAGCTTTTTGTACTAATTTTTCCATAGCAATTCCTCATAAAAGTGATGAAATAGTATCGATAAGTTTATCGATCAATTCATAAAAAGGCTATAGAAATTTAGTAATTTGCAGCTCGTATTTTTCTTGATAAAATCGTATTTCTTTTCAGGACTCTTTGATTTTATAATGCATTATAATTCAATGTTGATTGAGTTGTAGATTGCGTTGGAGTAGTAACTTTTATGTCTAAAATACCAGGAATTGTTTGAGCATTTTTACGAACAGTTATTCTGACAGTTCTTGTAAAACCAGCATCAGTTCGAATCTGTTGAGGCAAATTGACAATTGTGACAAGATTGCTTGTTGTTTGAGCTATTCCGGAATTAATTCGAGTGATTTGTTGATCTGGTGTTGAAAAATTAAATTGTAACTGCCATCCATTCGTTAAGTCTGATCCATTATTTGTTAATTGTATAATCAATTGATAGGTATTTGGATTGCTTGGATTGTTGATGATTTGATATGATGGCGTAAGTTGTTGGTTTGAGCCTAACATTTGATTCCATGAACTATGCAATATCAACCCAAAAGAACATACAAATAAGAAGAGCGTTTTTCTTGATTGCAACATGTTATATTCCTTATATAAAAATTGTTTCTATAGTTACTATAAAATATTTATACTTGCATTTGCAAGAGAATCGATTTCTATACAATAATTTATTGTACAGCGCTCTGTGTTGGCAATGCAGGAATAAATTCAGCTTGAGTTAAAGCTTGATGTAATGTTGTTGACCCAAGACTCGTATTTTTTAATGTCGCATTAATTAATTTATTCGTATTTGTTTTTCCTTGTGATAATTCGTCAAACGTTGTATCCATAATCCCTGTTTTTTCGAGTAATGTCGTTGATTTTGGGACAAAAGATGTAGCATAATCAGAGACTTGAGAGATGATCGGTTTGTATTTTATAATTGCAGGGTTGTTTAAAGCTTGTAATAATTGTTCTTTATACAAGTACAATTGTTTGACTTTTAAGCTTTTATACACAAGAAAATCAAATAAATTGTATTTCGTAACATATATTGCAGTATCTGTAGCTTTTATAGCAGCTTGTATAGCTTCATAAGATTTTTTAGAAGGATTTTTTAATGCTTCTTCTATAATGTTTTCGATGGAAGGAATATTGGTGATACCGCCTTTTGTGTGATCAATTATTGGTTCTATGTGCATAAGATTAAAGATGGCATCTTGTAAATTTTTTTCATAATAATAGTTTGTAATTTCTTTATTTGCATCTTGTTGAGCTTTGAGTATTTGTTCTTGATTGGTACCGTTGATAAATTTTTGTAATTCTCCTGATAGGCTTACCGTATCACTATTCATTATATCGATAGTTTCATGGGCCTTATAGATTGAAGTTTTTTCTGATGGGGTCATGGTTTCGACAAAATCTTTGAGCGTCATATTTTTTATAGATTCAATCGCGGATGGAATGTTTTCTTGAGCAATATGATATAAAGCTGTATCAATTAAAGCGCCCGTTAATCCCATTCTTGCATATCCTGTCGCTGCAGAAAAAACGTAGCCAGAACTTTTTAAAAGTGTATTGTTTTTAAATGCTGAAATTTGATCAGCAATGGTTCCGGCCTGTTGTAAACCGCTTGAAGTATAATCGAGTAATTCTTTGATGGTCATTTTATCATAACCAGTCAGCTCGATAGTATTTTGTAATAAAAAGTTTTTGTATTGATCCAGTCTTGGATTGGTCAGGGCCTTGTTTAATGCTTGATCAAATATTTTTAATTGATTTTTAATATCACTTGATCCTAAAGAGCTATTTTGAGAAATCGTTCGTTTTGCAGTTCTTGTCACTTGAATTGCGATATTAAGAGCATCAAATGTTTTTTGAGTGGGATTGATTCGAGCTTCTTTGATAATCATATCGATAGAAGGAATATTTTTTAATTTGCCAGTTGTCGGGTCTACCTCTACTGGTATATGCATCAGTTCCAATAATTGCAAAGCTTGTTCTGAAGTATAAAAATTTTGTAAAAGATTATTTGTTTTTACGGTGATTGATTTTTGGCTATCAAGGTATTGATTAATTGTTGTGACAACTTGATTGATAACAGCTATAACTTCATGATTATCTTTATATTTTTCTAGTAATTTTTCATACTCTTTTTTTGTTTTTGCAAGATCAATGTTTGTGTTGATTAACTCTAGCTTTTTATTGTGTTGATTTGTTTTGAATGTAAGGTTGAGCAAATCATCCTTAAGATTTTCTTGAATATAAACATTGCTTGTGGTTGTTCCATAATCTGATATCCATGCATCTATAATTTGAATATTTTGTTGTGTGCTCGGGTTTGTATCATGTTGTATTTCTTTTTGAAATGAGCTTAATTTTAAGAAATTTGTTTCTTGTTTTTTAAAAGATTCAACAGGCTCTGTTGCAGGTTTTTTTTCTTGAGTATCTTGTTTTGGTGTTGTTGACAGGGCTGAACTTTTTATCAACGGTTGAGATCCTGTTACATAATTCCACCATGTTGCCTGTGATTGTTTTGGAGCTATTGAAACATTATCTTTTAATTGTTTTTCTGGTAATGCTATTGTATTGTTTTCGCATGAAATTTGTACTTGATATGATGTCGCAAAGTATATACTCAAGAGGAATATATTTTTTTGTAATGTAATTTTCATATTTTTTTCTTTTTTATGTAAGGTGAAATTTTGATTTTTATTGTATGTAAAAATTTGATTATAATGCAAGAGTTTACGGTTGAAGATAAAGCCTAGGTTTGTTTTTTTTAAGACAAGTAGTTGTGTCGTAACTACTCAATAATTGAAAATACGACCTACGCTCACGCTTGGCAAGAATTGTGGCGGCGGTCATTAAACGCTTTTTATACGTGCATTTGGCCCACCGACCTCTTAATTTCTCGAAAATTTTCGTAGAAAACGTAGGGCAAATATCAATAAAGATGAGTAGTTGCGTTGTGTCAATTAAAATAGATTTGTAATTATTGTAAGCGTTTGAAAAAAGCTTTATTTGCTGTATAATATAAAGAGTATTGACTATAAGTATATAAAAAAATAGTCTATAATTTTTGTATGAAATGGCTATAATA
>CANCGK010000081.1 GCA_947377595.1 bacterium
GCACATTCATCAAGTTATGTTTCTCAAAGAACAGAACGTAATGCGCAAACAGTATATTCTGGATTATTACAATCGGTTCAATCGGCTCAAGATGTTGTCAAAACTATGATGGAACAGTCTGTGCGTAAAAATACTGCAGATGTGACTCAGATGTATATTCAAGGGCAGGTCACAGGCAAAATTGTCGAAAGTCTTGCGCATGTATCATCTTTAATTGGCAATCAATTGATTCAAGCTGGAACATCGATTGGCAAAGCAATACCGCCACATCTTCTTGATAGTACATTTACTACCATTACCAATGCTGGTAAGGTGACTCTTGTCATTGATCAAACTGGTGAAAATGTTGGTGCTGCAATTGCATCTATTGGGCAAAAATTATCTGATCCTCGATTTGAAAAAGCTGCAAAAATAACAGGCCAAGCAGCTGGTGCACGAAGAGGTAATCAGTGGCAAGGTGGTGATACAGAAAAAAATAAAGTTAAAAATAGTCCTTCATCTTGGGATGACGAAAGTTTAAAATATTTCGAAAATTTAAAGAAAAATTCAATTAAAGAAGCTCGTTCTGGAAGGTTTGGTAATTTTTATAAAGATCCAGAAACCAATTTATGGTGGTCTAAAGACAATGGATTGCATGGGGGTCCTCATTATAAAGTATTTAAAGAAACATCAAAAGGTTTTGAACATCAATATAATGCTGATTTATACGGAAAAAAAATTATTGGACAGCATAAAGGACCAATTGGTGCATTTATATCTCATAAAGAAATAGTGTTTAAATCATGATCATTAATTATATAACCATAGAGAAAATAAGCGATTTGGACCAATTACTTGATGCTCAGGTGTGTCTATCAGGTGATCTATCTCAAGAATTATATGAAACTTATCAGAATGGATGGGGAATTATTTTATCTCATAAAATTATCAAAAAAATAACTGCAGATGATTTAGCAGATTTTTTTTTAAAATTAATTGCTATAAGAACTCAACAAGTATCTATGATGAAACCATTAGAACAAGGAATTTTATATATATGGTTTGATGAAATAGCTTTGCAGTTATGTTTTAATATTTTATCTGCTCAGCATCAAAAATTACCTTTTGGTTGCAAGGTAAATATTATTGATTCGCCATACCCAATTTTTCAGCAATTTGTAAGAACAGTTGCTTATAATGAATTATATGGTAATTATCTAGGCATTACAGAAATTGTAGAAGATAAAAGTCAATTTAATGATCATGAAATAGATTTTGAGACATTTATTATTGATGTTTGGCAGATTCAATTGCCTTGGAATGAAAATGAATGAATTAATATTGCGATTATCTGATGTAGAATATATTAAAATTATGACAAAAGATGGAGTTGATTTTACAGAAGTTGATTATCGCTGTGGAGACTGTGCGCTCGCCGGGCGCACAAATAATGCCGAGTCAAAATAGACTCGGCATTATTTATTTACATGAACATAGAATCATTTTTTACGCAAGTATCTCTAAAATAGCTCTTACAGCGTTATGATTACCAGCTTCCTCTGATATTTGCAACATAGATTTTCTTTCCCGTTTTGCATGCACAAGAAGTGGCGATTGTTGATATATCAGCCTATAATAATCAATACTGCAGCTAGGACTATTTTCTTTCAATACTCTTACAAACCACGTAACTCTTTCTCTTAAAAATCGATCTTGTTGAGCTGCTTGAAATATAGATCCACAAATTAACATAAAGAAAAATATATATTTTTTCATAATTTATCCTTAACCTTTTACAATACAAATTTATCTATCAGGACTATAAACAAAAGCTGACATCAAACTTATTTGCGCTATAGCATGATTTTTGTAACGTGCAATATCTAACAAAGAAGAAGGAGGAGGAAGAGGAAGAGGAGATTTTTTTGAATCTATATCAATAGGATCAATACCATCAATACAATTTAACTCTTTTTTTACATTTGTTAAATCTATATCAATACCATCAACACATAACGGTCCTTGTAAATATGAAACATCAGTAACGATTTTTGGATAACGAGGAACTATCTGCTGAATTTTTTGATGAAGTGCGTCCATAACGATCTTATTATCTTGTTTATCGCAAGTACTCCAGATATGTTTTGCTAAAAAATGACACGCTATCTTTTGTTGCAATATTTCATCTTCATCCACTCTTTGTAATGGCGATGTATCAGCAAAATTAGTAATATTTATACCAACATCTTGTAATAAACTGAGCTCTTTATAAATTTCTGCTTGAGAATGTATTGGTAATGGTAGCGCATCTCGTTCATCACTACCTTGTTGATGCTCTCGTTGTAATAATGGCATAAAAATAGATTGTCTATTTTTTTTGTTATACGGACCTCGCTTATGCGTTGAAATGATGACCTCATTTTGTTGCTTGACTGGCTTAGCATTACGAGTACTTTTTTTTGCTTTACACGCAGGATTCGATTGTACATCAAACATTAAACACATGAGTACAAATAATAGCATTTTTTTCATAATTTCTTGTTTTACACTCTATAAAATTTATCTTTAATTTTCAGCACAGACTTCATTTATCTCATCTTTAAAATATGCGAATACCATGGCATTACGGGCTGGTATATTCTTACATTTCTCAGCGATTTCAGATAATGTTTTGCCTTCAACAGTTACGCATTGATCTTTATAAAGAACCTGCGCTTTCCCTGAATATGGAAGTGAATACAATAGATTTGCTACACGCGGATATTCACCAATGTCTCGTACAAGCAATGGATCATGTAATAAAATTCTTGCTGCAATCTGCTCTTGAGCTTCATTAAATTTGGAAGATAAAGGAACAATTGGCGATTGATTTTTTGTACAGTTCACTTTTTTCTTCTTTCGTTCTTTCAATAGGCAAGCTTGTAAAGCAAAGCTATTTAATAACATTAAACAAAAAATGATTCTTGTCATAAGCACATTCTTTTTATTCCATGAAAACTTTAATTTTTTCCCTAATCACTTAGACAATCTATCAACGATTTATTTACGCGTACCCCCGAAAGCACCTTTCATTTTATCTCGATTGAATCCTGAAAAACAGCTGCTATCTTCTGTCGATGTATGTGTACAATAAGATGATACAGATACTGATTCTGCTTGAAGAGTAGCTCTATTCTGTTGTTTTATTTGTAATAAATTACCTAATAATGGTACAGTTCCTGAGATATTCTGCAATATAGCTATATCTGCGCTAACCTTTGAAAGCGGCTCACGTCTTTGTTGACTCAAATCTTTTACTTTAAGAACATTATACCCTTCTTTCAATACAGCCTTTACTTCATCTTGAGTTGCATATTCTAATTTACTGGATGCATACAAACCAGATGTCATACTTAACACTGCATAGCATAATAAATTTTTACGCATAAAATTCCTTTACTTTATTTTTAGCAACATAATTCGATATAAAAGAACAGCTATTAAACTCCATAAAGAAATTTAATAGCTGTGAAACGTGATCAATTAGCCTATATTACTTACCGCCAAATCCTGGAGGCATATGTAATGCCGCAAAAGAAAATCCTGGCGGCATATGTAATGCATGTGCTGCAATATTTTCTGTTTGAGATAATGCAATCAAAGCAACAAAAAGAAAAGTTGCAGATTTTGGCAAAACCAGTAACTTTAATATATAAGATTTAACATTCATACAATAGCTCCCTACATAACAATTAATATCAATTCAATATTTTATATTTATTTTAGTATAAATATCATATGAGATAATATCAAGCCATTATGACTCATTTTATTATTATTTTTAATGTAATTATTTGCACATTGGCAAGTAAAGAGTTTTTTCTGCTTGCAGAAGCTATGGCATGTATAGCAGGTATTGCTGTAGGATATTCGCTTATCAGTAGCTATAGACAAAAACAAATTATAGAAAAACAGCACAATCTTGCTTTTTATTTTATTATCATCGTCATTGGTAGTACCATTATAGAAAATTGTGCTTGGATTTTACGACTAAGTGACGAGCTTGGCTACATTTCGATCAATCCTATCTATATACACATTTTTACTTTAATTGCATGGGTTTTTACGTTTGCTCGATACCAATCACTGGGCCTTTTTATCGAAAATTTAATAGAAAATAAATTTACATTTCGTTGGTATCAAAAAATATTTTTCATTATTAATATGATATGTATCCCTATTTTAGTACATACAGGATTATCATATATATATCATCAGACAAGTATTTTTAATTTAGCGACTATGCTACAAATTCTTCCTTTTTATTTTATTGCAAGCATTATTCCTTCGATCATTATCTCATATTTAAAATTACATTATGAGAACATTCCTGCTATTTTAAAAAAACAATTAACTATTTTTTTAAAATACATCATTTTTCCTCATATCTTATTTGATATTTTACAATGCATACCATTTTATGGTCCTCAAGGGGCTCAAGCAAACACTGCTGGCATCATTGG